>JAEEYS010000152.1 GCA_016288255.1 Bacillota bacterium | reverse complement strand
GCAGAAATTTTTAAAATCTTTCCGCGATATCAACGAGCGGTTCGATAAGATCTTCCGTATCCTGTTCCATGGGGGGCAGGCAAGTCTCTTTATGACGGAAGAGGATAATGTTTTGGAGACCGGGATCGATATTGTGGCAGAACCACCGGGAAAAAAACTGCAGAACCTGTCGCTCTTGTCCGGCGGGGAAAGAGCGCTGACCGCTATTGCTTTGTTGTTTGCTTTTTTGGAAACCAAAACAACGCCTTTCTGCGTGCTGGATGAAATCGACGCCGCGCTGGATGACAGCAACGTGGAACGATTTGCGCAGTTTTTGAAAAGCGTATCGGACAAAACACAGTTTATTGTGATTACGCATCGAAGCGGCACCATGGAAGTGGCGGATTCCTTATACGGCGTGTCCATGACAAAAAATGGGATCTCCAAAATGATCTCTATCAAGCTAGAGGACTATAAGGTAAGTTAGGAGGAAAACCGACATGGCTTTTTTTGACAAACTAAAAGAACAGCTCAGTAAGACCAGAAACGAATTTAAAAGCAAATTAGATCATCTTTTTATGAATTTCAGAACAGTGGACGAAGAATTCTTTGAAGAATTGGAAGAGATCTTGATCGTTTCCGATATGGGTGTGGAAATGACCATGGAGCTGATCGACGAATTGAGAGATGAGTGTAAATTAAATAAAATAGAAGATCCTATGGAGATCCAGACACTTTTGAAAGAAAAGATCAAAGCAAGGATCAAAATAGAAGAGGAAGAAGAGGAAGAAAAGGGCTTGACCGTATATTTGATCGTGGGGGTCAACGGGGTCGGAAAAACAACGACTATCGGCAAACTGGCCAATCTGTTCAAATCGGAAGGGAAAAAGGTCATGCTGGCAGCGGCGGATACTTTTCGGGCGGCTGCTATCGATCAGCTGACGATCTGGGCGGAAAGAGTGGACGTGCCCATCATCAAACACCAGGACGGAGCGGACCCCGGCGCAGTGATCTATGATGCGATCCAAGCGGCAAAAGCCAGAGATATAGATGTTTTGATCTGTGATACGGCAGGTCGTTTGCACAACAAAAAGAATTTGATGAACGAGCTTTCCAAGTTATGGAAGATCATCTCCTCCGAACTGCCGGACAGCAAAAAAGAAGTCTTTTTGGTGCTGGACGCTACTACCGGACAAAATGCGGTCTCTCAGACCAAAGTCTTTTCGGAAGCGACCCATTTGACAGGGCTCATTATGACCAAAATGGACGGCACAGCAAAGGGAGGCATTTTAATCTCGCTTTGCTCCGAATTCGATGTGCCGGTCAAATATATCGGGATCGGCGAAAAGATCGAGGATATTGCCCGATTCGATCCGGATCATTTTGTAGACGCGATTTTGTAAAAAAAGAAAGGCAAAAAAAACTCCTTTTTTTCAAAAAAAGGAGTTTTTTATTTTTTTATAATCTGTCAAGGTAAAAAGCTTGACAAAGGAAGAAAAATTTTGTATGATAAATGAGTGTCAAGGAGAAATCCTTTACACCACTTTTTTGATAAAGGGATTTATGATGAAAAAAACCTTTGAAATGAATAGTCTTTATGACTTCTATGGTGAGTTTCTAACAGAAAAGCAAAGAGAGATATTTGAGCTGTATTATATAGACGATCTGTCGCTCGGAGAGATCGCGGAGGATCAGAATGTGTCCAGACAAGGTGTATATGACAACATCAAAAGGTCAGAGCATCTCTTGACGGAAATGGAAGAAAAGCTGCATCTTCTCCAAAAGCAGGAAGAAAAGAATAAAACGGTGACACAATTAAAAAACGAGATAGAACAGACAGATATCGCCATAGAAAAAAAAGAGACGATCGAAGGGTTGTTGGATCTTATTTTAAAACTGTGAGGTGAGAAAGTTGTTGTTCGAAGGGTTATCGGAAAAGCTTCAGTCTGCGTTTGACAAACTGAAAGGAAAAGGAAAACTCACAGAAAAAGATATCGATATGGCCATGCGGGAAGTCAAAATGGCCTTGTTGGAAGCGGATGTAAACTTCAAAGTCGTAAAAAAATTCATTGCGGACGTAAAAGAAAAAGCGCTGGGACAGGATGTGATGAAAAGCATCACGCCGGGGCAGCTGGTCGTCAAGATCGTTCATGATGAATTGACGGAATTGATGGGAGGCAACGTTTCCAAGCTTTCTTTCGCAAGTAAACCGCCTACGGTGATCATGCTTTGCGGGCTGCAGGGCGCAGGGAAAACCACAACGGCAGGAAAGCTGGCGAATCATTTAAGAAAAGAGAGCAATAAAAATCCCCTTTTGGTTGCGGCGGATATCTATCGGCCTGCGGCCATCAAACAATTGAAAGTGCTGGGAGAGCAATTGAATGTTCCGGTATTTTCTTTGGAAGGAGCGTCTGTTCCCACCATAGGAAAAGAAGCCATGCAGTATGCCAGGTCAAAAAATCACGATGTGGTGATCTTTGATACCGCGGGGCGGCTCCATATCGATGAAGAACTCATGGAAGAACTGGTGGCGTTAAAAGAAGTCATCGACCCCAACGATATTTTGTTGGTGGTGGATTCGATGACAGGGCAGGATGCCGTGAATGTTGCCAAAGAATTCAATGATAAGCTGGATATTTCCGGTGTTATTTTGACCAAATTGGACGGGGATACCCGCGGGGGTGCCGCATTGTCGGTCAAAGCGGTGGCAGAGTGTCCCGTGAAGTTCAGCTGCCACGGAGAAAAATTGAACGATATCGAACCTTTCCATCCGGATCGGCTGGCCAGCCGGATCTTAGGCATGGGCGATATCGTGACCCTGGTAGAAAAAGCGCAGAAGAATTTTGATATCGAAAACGCGAAGAAGCTGGAAGAAAAATTAAGAAAAAATGCTTTTACACTAAATGATTTCTTGAGTCAGCTTTCTCAGTTCAAAGATATGGGAGATCTGGACGAAATGATCGGCATGATGCCAGGCATCAATGCAAAACAGTTAAAGGGCATGAAGGTAGATGAAAAAGAGCTGGTAAAAGTGCAGGCCGTTATCCAGTCCATGACCATGGAAGAAAGAGAAAAACCCGCAATCATTAATGCCAGCAGAAGAAAACGGATCGCAGACGGGAGCGGTACCAGCATCCAGCAGGTCAATAAGGTGCTGAAACAGTTCGATCAGACACAAAAAATGCTAAAGACCTTTAACGGACAAAGCAGGAAAAAGGGTAAGAAATTCAAGTTTCCTTTCATGTAACATAGAAAGGTGAAATGTTTATAAATAAAAAATTAAAATAAAAATAGACCGAAGGAGGTGTAAAGATGGCAGTTAGAATCAGATTAAAAAGAATGGGCGCAAAGAAAAGACCGTTTTACAGATTTGTAGTAGCAGATTCCAGATATCCGAGAGATGGCAGATTTATTGAAGAATTAGGGTATTACAATCCGTTATCCAAAGAGATCAAGATCGATAAAGAAAGAACCGTGTATTGGTTAGGTCAAGGTGCACAGCCTTCTGATACAGTAAAAAATATTCTGAAAAAAGAAGGCGTATCTGCAAAATGTAATAAAGAAACAGCAGATACATGTGAGGCCGAATAGGAGGAAGAAAATGCAGGAATTATTAGAATTTTTAGCAAAATCCTTAGTTGATTATCCGGATGAAGTAGAAGTCGGTCAAGTAGAAGGCGAAAAATCGATCATATTGGAATTGAAAGTGGCTCCGGATGATATGGGTAAGGTGATCGGAAAACAAGGCAGGATTGCAAAAGCAATCAGAACAGTAGTAAAAGCAGCAGCAGCCAAAGAAAATAAAAGAGTCGTTGTGGAAATCATTCAATAATAGGGGTATGTTATGGATAAAGATAGGATCCAAGTAGGACAGATCGTCAATACCAGAGGCATCAAAGGAGAAATCAAAATTTATCCTTTAACAGATGATCCGGCTCGGTTTTATGATTTGGAAACCTTGTGGATAAATCATAAAGATTCTTTTTTGAATTTTGAGATTCAAGCAGTTTCAATCCATAAAAATATGGTCTTTTTAAAACTGAAAGGGATCGATGACATCAATGAAGCGGAAAAATATAAAAATGATTATGTGCTCATTGACAGAAAAGACGCCATTCCATTGGAGGAAGACCAGTACTTTATTTTTGATTTGATCGGCTGTGACGTGAGAACACTTGAAGGACAGTATGTGGGAAAAGTGACAGACGTGTTGCAAACTGCAGCCAATGACATTTATGTGGTAAAAGACAAGGACAAAGAAGCTTTGATCCCTGCTGTAGCACAATTCGTAAAAAAGGTAGATATAGAAGAAAAATGTATTTTGATCGATCCGATCGAAGGATTGATCTAAATGAGGGACCTTTTATGAGAATAGATGTATTAACGCTTTTTCCAGAAATGTTTTCCGGACCTTTTGAGGACAGCATCATAAAGCGTGCTGTGGACAAAGGAATAGTAGATTTGAACTTTGTCAATTTCAGAGATTATTCTTTGGATAAGCATAAAAAGGTAGACGATTATCCCTTTGGGGGCGGCGCCGGCATGGTGCTTAAAGTCGAACCGATCTATGATGCGGTAGAGGACCTCAAAAAAGAAAACAAAGGCCCGGTGCTTCTTATGAGCCCAAAAGGAAAACCTTTCACCCAAAAGATGGCCAGAGAACTGGCACAGGAAGCAGGCCTTATCTTTCTCTGCGGGCATTATGAAGGCGTGGATGAAAGAGTAAAAGAACTTGCGGTGGATGAAGAGGTTTCCATTGGTGACTATGTGCTGACGGGAGGAGAAATTCCCGCCATGGTTATCATGGATGCAGTCATACGGCTTTTACCGGGTGCCATAAGTGATTTTTCAGATGTGGAAGAGTCTTTTGAAAACGGTCTTTTGGAATATCCGCAATATACCAGACCAAGAGAATTTAAAGGACTTGTCGTGCCGGAAGTGCTTTTAAACGGCGATCATGAAAAAATCAGACTTTGGCGGCTCAAAGAATCTTTAAAAAAAACGCTTTCCGTAAGGAAAGATTTATTGCAAAACAGAAATTATTCAGAAGAAGAATTACGAATTTTAGAGGAAATCCTGTCGGAAGGAGGGAAATAAGATGGACTATATCAAATTGGT
>JAEEYS010000151.1 GCA_016288255.1 Bacillota bacterium | reverse complement strand
CCGGAAAACGTTATTGATTTATCTACCGCAAGCAGTATCGATACCAACTACAAAGTATTTTTGGATTCTTTACGGAAACTGGTGGCAAAACTGGATGACAAGCCTTCTTTGTTATTGGTAAACAGAGATATGTATTCGGTATTCCAATCTGTTGCAGACAGAGCTATGAGTTTTTCTTTGGCAAAACCGGGCTTTGGAGAAGAAGTGATCGCTTGGAACGGGATTCCGATCGTAGCTTTGGGGGATAAACCGGGCACATCCGATCCGATCATTGCCAATACAGCTTCCAGCAGTAATCTAGTGACCAGCGTCTATGCGGTAAGATTGGGACTGGACGGAGTTCATGGTGTAGCGCCGTCTACCTCCGAATTGATTCGCGCTTGGCTGCCGGACTTTACCAATGCCAATGCGGTGCAAAAAGGCGGCGTGGAAATGGTCGCAGCGGTAGCGGTGAAATCAACAAAAGCATGTGGTGCGTTAAGAAATATCAAAATCGGGACAGCTGCATAAAAAAGATGAAGAGAAGAGACCGGGGATTCCGGTTCCCGGTCTCTTGCATTGCACAAGAAATGGGGTGTTTTTTTGGAAAAGATAGAGGAAAAAGCGCTAAATGAGATTTTGGAGAGAAATGATACGCTGAAACCGGAAGATACCCGCCGAATCCTTGCGTCTGTTTCACAGGTGAAGAGAAAGATATTAAATTATATCCATCAGGAAGAGCTGCCGGAAGAGTTATATTATGTTTTGGTCGCCATGACGGAAGATGTGATGGGGTTTCGGACCGATCGTTTTATCAGCCGTATCCACGTGGGAGATACTGTGACGGAGTTTTCGCAAAAGAATGAGGATATGGAAAAGCTGCTCTTTTCTTATGAAAAAGAGCTGAACCCGTTCAGAAAGTTCAAGAGGTGAAGGGTATGTTAAAAGAAATTATAGCAAGCACTTTTTTGGATACCTGTGATATCTATCGTTTTCAAGATAGAGTGGAAGACAATATCACGAAAATGAGTCCTGTGAAATTATATGCAAATGTGCCTTGTAAACTGTCACAAAGCGGTATGTCCTATACGGCAAAATTAGCGGACGTAAAACAAAGTAATTTGGGGATATTGAACAAACGGCAAAAGATTTTCTTTATGCCGGATGTGGATATCCAAAGTGGCGATAAATTAAAACTGCATCGATATCAATATAAAACATTGGACTTTTACGCCGGAGAAGTGTTTCATTATCCCAGCCATGTGGAAGTCAAAGTCACGATATCGGAAAAAATGTAGAGAGGAGGGTGCAAAATGGATCTATTGAAAGCGGTTGCGGAAAAGTTGAATCGTCTTTATCCCAATGCAACCATTTATACGGATGATGTGATGCAAAATTTTAAAGCACCTGCCTTTTTTATCAAGATCGTGGAAGAGGGGTATCGGAAACTGCTCTTTTCCAGATGGGAAGGGACAGCGCAGGTCCAAGTAATCTATTATCCCGTAGAGGATACGTATGAAAAAAACGGGGAGATGGATGACGTAAATCAGAATTTACTGCGAAATTTGAATGAAATCGAGATGAACGGCAATTTGTATCGTGTGATAAACCGATCGGGGCAAGCGGGAGAAAACGGTTTGGATTTTCGGTTTCAGATCAAATACCAAGAAGAAAAAACAGAAAGTGAACCGATTGTAAAAATGCTAAAAGGAGTGATAATGAGTGGCAGGAACTTTTCAAACACAAAATAAAGTCAGACCCGGCGTCTATATCAATATCTCACAAAGCAAGCCTCTTTCTATTGAGCTGTCTGACAGGGGGATCGTTGCGATCCCTGTATCGGCAAGCTGGGGAGAATCCGAAAAATTTCAGAAAGTGGATCATACGACAGATACGGAACTGCTTTTTGGGGAAGAAATGAACCAAATTTTACCTTTTCGGGAAGCGTTGAAAAATGCCAATCAGGTTTTGGCTTACCGCGTCAATACAGGAACAAATGCGACCGGTGTTTTGGCAACAAGCGTGACGGCAACAGCTCTTTGGGGCGGGACCAAAGGAAACCAAATCCATGTAACGGTAAGCGAAAATCAAACGGACAGCTCGAAATTTGATGTTGCCACTTTTGTAAACGGCAATAAAAAAGATGAACAGACCATAAGTTCAGTCAGTGATTTTTTACCCAATGGGTGGATCGGATTATCCGGGATCGGCACATTGCAGGAAGCGACAGTGGCTTTAACGGGGGGAACGGATCAGGACCCGGAAGAAACGGATTATACCAAATTTTTAGAAGATTTAAAAACGGTAGAGTTTCATACGACTTGTTATGAAGGCGAAGAATCCGATATCAAAAATGCGTTTATCCAATTCGCAAGAAAGATGAGAGAAGAGGAAGGCAAAAAGATCCAAGTGGTTTTGGATAATGCTGCCGCCGATTATGAGGGTGTCGTTTCTGTCAAAAACGGGGTGATTTTGGAAGACGGAACAGCGATCTCTTCCAAGGAAGCGGTCGCTTTTGTGGCAGGAGCTATGGCGGGAGCGAAAGTGAATGCTTCCAATACCTATTTGACCTATTTGGGCGCAGTGGACGCCAATCCAAGATACAGCAATTCCGAAACGATCGAAGCATTGCGAAACGGACATATTGTTTTTACGGCAAAAGGGAATCGGGTCGTTTTGGAAAAAGATATCAATACTTTGGTCACTTATGATGACAAAAAGGGAAAAGATTTTTCTAAAAATCGTATTATAAGGGTGTTGGACAACATCCATAACGATATTCAAACGATCTTTGAATCGAATTATATCGGCAAAGTGGATAACAACGCGGATGGCAGACAGCTTTTGAAAAGCGCTATTACAGAATATTTGACGCAGCTTGAAAAGATCGGCGGGATCCAATATTTTGATTCCGCAACGGATATTTTTGTCAGACAAGGCATCGATGTGGACAGTGTAGTCATTGAGGTCTATGTGATGCCGGTGGACAGTGTGGAAAAAATCTATATGGAAGTAAAGGTGGGATAAGATCATGGCAAATTATACAAGATTGACAGATACGATATCCAGCAAAGAGGGGAAAGCGTATATTACGATCAACGGCGTGAACCGAGAATTGTTTGAGATCTCTTCCATTACGGCATCTTTGGAACTCAATGTTCAGGAGAGACAGATGCTGGGACATCGAATGACACAGCATAAGATCATAGGTGCCGGCGGTAAGGGCTCCATGACCATGTATTTTATGAACTCTGAATTTTTGGATATTGCTTTGGAATATATGAAAAAGGGCAACTACAAAAATATTTCTGTCCAAATCAAGAATGAAGACAGTCAGTCTTCTGTGGGGACCCAAGAAGTGGTGCTTAGAAATGTGATCTTTTCCACGATCCCTTTGGCGACTTTGGACGACAGCTCCGATGAGCCTATTACAGTGGATACGGACTTTACTTTTGATGATATTGACGTATTGTCTCGGTTTGACTTGCCGCAGAACTATCGATAGGTGAACCCAAATGGAAAATGTAAAGGCATTTTTATATCCGAAAAAACCGGAAATACAGGAAGTGGCGGTATCAGATCGGTTTGTGGATGAAAAGGGAGAAATCATTTTGTGGAAGATCCGACCGGTGACCAATCAGGAAAGCGATATGCTTCTGTTAAAAAACAAAAAGAAGCAAAAAGACGGGAAAGAAGTATTCCATAAAATAGGTTACTTAAATGATTTGGCGGCGCTGAGCGTGGTTTATCCCGATTTGAAGGACGCAAAATTACAGGAAGCCTACGGCGCTTTGGGAGAAACGGATGTATTGAACAAAATGCTTTATGTGGGAGAATTTCAGGCACTGTTAAAAAAGGTGCAGACGCTTTGCGGCTTTTTTCAGACAGGAGAGGTGCTGGAGGAGCAGGCAAAAAACTGATTTTGCAAGGCAAGAGTGATTTTTACTTGGCACATCTTGCCTTGCAAAAATTACACATTCTGCCTTCTGCGGTAGCGAACATGACAAAAGAAGAAAAAGCGTTTTTGGCAGCATCTTTTAGCGTGATGGCGGAAGAAAATAAAAAGCAAAGGAAAAGATAATGAGGTGGTCATTTGGAATGGATGGGGATTTTTCATTTTTTAGATCTTTTTCCCGATTTGGACCGATTGTTTCCTGACTGGGAGCTGACGGAAAAGGATTCCTTTTTCTTGCCGTATGGAGATCTTATGGAAGAGGCGGAAGAGGAAGAGGGGGAGTGGGAAGAAGACAAGAAAGAAGGCGCACAGCCTTTTTTGATGCAATATTTTGATCAAAGCACGTCTTTTTATCAAGAATGGCCCATAGAAAACAGTTATACACTGCCTGAAAAAGAGGAGCTGTTTGGATGGAAAGAAAAGAAAGAGGAAGCGGGCTATAACGGGAAAGAGGAAAAACAGGAACGGCCTTTTTCCGAAAACAGGCTGTGGAGTAAAAAAGCAGGATGGGGCCCTTTTTTGAATGGGCAGGAAGAAAAGAAAGAGGAAATAGAGGGATCCCTGCAAAACATGATAGAGACTCGTATCATGGAAACTGTTTTGAACAGGATAGAGACACTGTTAACGGAAAAAGAAAAGGAGATATCAAAAGACACCCGTGGGGAAAGACAGATAAAAGAAGCAAGCAATTGGATACAAAATGAGACGGATAAAAAAGAGCTTAAAAAAATGATGGAAGAAATTTTGGATCATGAGATCGCTGTCAGCGCGGATGGATTATATCCATTGAAAAATATTTCTTTGGAATAATGAAAAAAGGTCATTCTGTTTTCAGAGTGACCTTTTTTTATAAATAATTATTCTTTTACAGAGGCTTTTAACACTTCACAGCAGTAAAAAGTATGCATATCTTTGTTTTCGTAAAATTCGTCCAATAATCCTTTTTCAAGATAATATGCCGGCAGCATGTCGTTTTGATAAAGGATCTTTAGTTCCAAATTGATGTCGTATTCTTCGATTACAGAACTCTTGCCTAAAAGACCTTGCCCTTCGGTCAGATTGCATTCTTGAAATTTGTCGACGTCTCTGCCGGATTTGGTGCCGCAATAACCAAGCGAATTGTTCACATTGTCCCGGGTAAGACTTAAAGTGATATAGGGATCTTGCTCCATGAGCGTATGGGTGTAGCGGGATTGTCTTACGAACAAAAAAACCACTTTTTTTGCCCACATGGTGCCAAGACCGCCCCAGCCGATGGTCATGATGTTGGCTTTTTTATCGTTTCCTTTGGCAACGATGACAGCTTTGCCTTTGCGGATCAGCTCTTCTACTTGGGGTACTAATTCCAAAAAATTCACTTCTTTCACAGAAATTCCTCCTTTGATTCTTTATTTTAACTTTTCAATCACTATGAAGTAAGATAAACTACTTTTAGTGGAATTTTTTCCGACATCAGGAGGTAAAACAATGCGCTTTCACTCACCGCTTTATTTTATCAACATCATATTGATCCTGG
>JAEEYS010000150.1 GCA_016288255.1 Bacillota bacterium | reverse complement strand
CTTTTCCGGCGCCCCTTTGATCAGGGTGCAATTATAATCCCCTTTGACAGAAGCGGCGGAATATTTTTGCTTGCTGTTAAAAGGAATGCTTTTGACGGTCGCTTCCGCCGCCGTATTGTTCCTTCCTGCCGCAAATCCCATAATCGCCCGTTCGGTAGCATTTCCCCCGACGATCTTGATATCTCTGCCTTCTCCCATCAGCACAGCGCCGGTATTGTTATACACGCTCAAAGAAAGGAGTTTGCCCAATTCTCCCACGACTTCATCATAGTTATAATACTGCCTGTCTTGCCCATCCACAAAAACGACCGCTTCCAGCTGTCCTTTGGTGATGGTGCCGGTCTTATCGGAAAAAAGAATATTTAGACTGCCGGCTGTTTCGATCCCCGCGATCTTTCTCACCAAAACATTGTCGTTCAGCATTTTTCTCATGTTCAGCGCCGATACGATGGCGATCATCAAAGGCAGACCTTCCGGCACCGCCATAACGATAATGATCACCGCCAGCACAATGGCATGGATCACATCATTGGCCACTGTCATCCAATTAGAACAATATGATAAAATCGCAGCCAGATCAAAACCGTTATGGATCACGATCCGCTGGAACAGCAAGGCGATCGCGATACTGACCCCGCCGATATAACCGAACTTGCTGATCTTGTTGGCCAAAGCGGCCAATTTTACTTTTAAAGGGGATTCTCTGTCCTCTTTTATCTGCAATTCGCTGGCAAGCTGTCCATAGATGGTTTTGTCACCCACTTCCGTTACGCTCATGACCGCGCTGCCGGAACAGACCACAGTGCCCCGAAATACTCTGTACGGATTCAGAAAATCCATAGTGGAGTCCTGCCCTACATAATCCTTTGGCATCACTCTTTTTTCCGCTTCTTTGGCTTCCCCGTTCAAAACGGACTGATCCACTTTAATGGTACCCTCTATCAAGATCCCGTCCGCCGGTATTTTATCTCCCGACTGCAACAAAATGCAGTCATACGCTACCACGTCATCAATGGGCAGTTCCGAGATACTGCCGTTGCGATAGATCTTACATTTGATCTTGGAAGCTTCTTCCTGCAATTTTTGAAACGCGTTTTCATTTCTGAATTCGGAAAAAGTGGAAACAAAAGTAGCCAATACAATGGCGATAAAGATCCCCACCGATTCATACCAGTGGGCTTGTCCCATAAAGGCAAACAAAATATTGATCGCCAAAGCTACACATAAGATCTTGATCATGGGATCATTGAAATTATCTTTTAATTTTTCCCAAAAGCTTTCCCGCGGGAGCTCCGTCAACCTATTGGAGCCGTTTGCTTCCCTGGATTCTTTTACTTGTGCATCGTTTAAGCCTATATTCTTCATTCATGTTATCCTCTGCTTCGATTCTTTGTTCGGAATGATCGGTCAAACAACTTCATGATACCCTTTTTCGATTCCCTCTTCTATCTTAAAAGTTTCTTTCCCGTTTGTAAAATATTTTCTTCCCTTTTAACATCGATTTAACATTTACCCTGTTTCAAAAATCAAATCATCCTCTTTGCTGTTATGATATACATGCGGCAGACCATTTCAGAGGACACTTCTTTGATTTTTCAGTCGGCAAAAAGGAGCAGGCCATCACTGCCTGCTCCTTTTTTTATTTCAATTTTGGATCATTCTATTTTGACTTCTCCCGTAAAAGCGGTTTCAAAAGGCCCCGTCATAAAGATATCGTCTTCTACCGCAATATGCAAGGTCCCGCCCGGCAGCGTCACGTCCACTTCTTTTTCCGTCAGTCCGTTCAAGTTTCCTGCTACCGCAACGGCGCAAGCCCCTGTCCCGCAGGCTAAAGTGGCACCGGCGCCCCGTTCCCAAACTTTGACCAGAACATGCGCGGGGCTTTCCACCTTGACAAATTCCACATTGGTCTTTGCCGGAAAATAAGGCGAGGTCTCGATAGCTCTTCCTTCTTTTTCAAAAACGATCTCGTCAAAAGATTCCACAAAAATCACCGCATGAGGGTTTCCCATATTGACCAGCGTGACCGGGTATTTTTTGCCGTCTACCGTAATGATCTCCCGGATCACCGGTTCTTCTCCGCCGTTTAAAAAAGGGATCTCTTTCCCTTTTAAACGGGCTTTTCCCATATTGACCGTCACATCTTTTACTTTTCCGTCTTCCAAATTCAGTTTCGGTTTTATGACGCCTGCCAACGTTTCTACCGTTAGATCGGTCTTATCCGTTAATTTCTGTTCATATACGTAAGCGGCAAAGCAGCGGATCCCGTTCCCGCACATTTCCGCTTCCGATCCGTCAGAATTGATAATGGTCATTTTAAAATCACAGGTTTCAGAGGGTTCGATCAAAATCAGCCCGTCTCCCCCAATGGAAAATCTTCGGTCACAAAGTTTTTTTGCCAGCGCGGCATATCCTTCTCTTGCCCCTAAGTTTTCTTCCAGCGTGTTGACAAAGATGAAATCATTTCCCAGTCCATGCATTTTTGTAAACTTCATTTTATCCCTCCTATTTTCATTTTCCTATTTTTAAGATATACTAATCACAGGTTCTCATACCTAAAATATCAGACACATTCAGGTGATTTTATGGCTATTGACGGTATTTCTTTATTTTTTATCAAAAATGAATTGAACAGTCTTTTGAAAGACGGTAAAATACAAAAAATCTATCAGCCCAGCGGAGAAGAATTGGTCTTGCATGTTTCCAATACCCTTGGAAAGCATGTGCTCTTTCTCTCCGTCAATTCCAACAACCCCATTTGCTATTTGACGGAACAAAAGGTCGCCAATCCGGAAGTGCCGCCTATGTTTTGCATGCTTTTGAGAAAGCATTTGAGCGGCGCGCGCATCCGCAGTATCACCCAATGGGGCTTGGATCGGGTCCTTTTTATCAACATGGAAGCCATCAACGAACTTGGAAATGTAACAGAACTTGCCCTTGTGGTCGAAATCATGGGCCGTCACAGCAATATCATACTGCTGGATCAGGAAACGGGCAAGATCATGGATTCTTTAAACCGTGTGGGGCCTTCCATGAGCTCCGTGAGGGTCGTGCTTCCCAAACAGCCTTATATCTATCCGCCCAAATCCGAAAAAACGGACTTGCTGACGGAAGATTTTTCTATCAATTCCATTATAAATCCATATCTGGAATCTGATAAGCCCTTAAGTAAAATTTTATCACAAAATTTCACCGGTATGGGTCATTTGTTGGGAGAAGAGATCTGCCTTCGGTCCAAAATTTCTCCGGATCTTCGGCCTTCTGAAGTCACGCAGGCAGAAGAAGCCTCTTTATACGCTGTTTTTTCCGAATTAAAGAAGCGGCTTCAAGAACAAAACATAGAGCCTACGATCTATTTTGATCAAAACGGCAGTCCCATTGATTTTTCGGCTTTTCCCTTTGCCGTATACCAAAATTACAAGCAGGTCCATACGCAAACCTTGTCGGAGGCCATTGATTCTTTTTACAGCCAAAAAAGGCAGTATCAGTTTTTGGAACGCCGAAAAAAAAGGCTGCGGGACATTGTCAAAAAACAGATGGGCCGCTGTGAAAAAAAATACGCGAACCAGCAGGAGGATTATTTGGAAACGCTGGATCTTGAACAGTATAAAATGTACGGCGATCTTTTGACTGCCAACGCGTATCGGTTCCAAGAACCTTTTCCCCCTTCGGTCACGCTGCAGAACTTTTATGAACCGGACTATCCCGAAATCAAGATCCCGCTTTTGCCGGGAAAGGACGTGCTGAAATCCGCGGAAAGCTATTATAAAAAATACAAAAAGAAAAAAGCGACTCAGGAACACTTAAAGATCAGGATCCCCGAAACGAAACAGGAAATGGAATATTTGGAAAACGTTTCTCTGAGCATTTCCATGGCCTCCAATACGGGCGAGCTGGACGAAGTCTATGAAGAACTGTTAAAAAGCGGTCTTGCCACAAAGGTCACTAACGCTTACGCCGTAAAGAACAAAAAAGGGAGCAAAACGCCTTCCAAAAAGGATAAAAAGCCCATTATGCCTTTGCGGTTCACAAAAGAAGGATTCACCCTTTATCTG
>JAEEYS010000149.1 GCA_016288255.1 Bacillota bacterium | reverse complement strand
GTGGCGTAATTGGCCAATATCATGCGGGAGCTTTTGGCGATTGTTCTGATCCCGTTTTTTATGAAAAAAGGGTACAGACTGGCAGCCGTTTCCCTGGGCGGCGCGACAACGATGGATACCATGCTTGGCATCATATCGGAAAGCGGAGGCAAAGATCTTGTGTTCCCGGCGATCATCAACGGATTGATACTGTCCTTGTCCGTAACCTTTGTGGTACCTTTGATCCTGGGCTTTTTGGGATAAAATCGCGCAAGCCGTAAAGTGAGGTGTTATCTGTGATGGGAGTAGATCAACCGCTTCATGATTTGATTTTAAGTATCAAAGAAAGTGAAGAGTATCAAGAATATCAAAGATGTTTAAAAAAAATCAAAGAAGACAGCGCGACCGAACAGGTGGTAAGAGATTATAAAAAAGACAGTTCCACGTATCAGATTTTATCTCTTACGCAGATGGAGATCCCCGCAGACCTGGAAGAAAGATATTTTAGACTGCAGGAAATGGTGGAGCTGGATCCGGTCATCATTGATTATTTTGAGGCGGAAAGAAAACTGGCCATGATGATCGCTCATGTATACCAGGTCTTGGAAAGAGAGATCCCGATATTCACTGGCTTTGAAAAAGAAAAAAAGCTGAATTAAAAAGAGAATTTGTTTTGGGGCTCAAAACAAATTCTCCAATGAACGCATTTAGATATTAAAAAGTATTTTATAGCAGAGAATTTATGACTTCGTTTACGGTTGCTGCATAAAATGCCGGTTTGTTTGCCGCATGAAATATCTGTTTTATTCTATAAGCAGACTTATAAAACATAAAATATTTTTCAATATCTTTGAAATACGTAGTCCTATTATGAGCAAAAAATTTTTTAATATACATTTTTATTGAACAAGGAGAAAAAAATGAAAAAAAGTATAATCATACTTGTGATCATCCTGATCATAGGAATCGCAGGATTTCTGTTTTACAATACATACTATGTAGGCGGACTGAAACCTGTGAATGCGGACAATGAAGATGTAGCGGTTTTTGAAGTGGAAAAAGGACAGTCGGTAAACGGCGTAGCAAAAAGACTTGTGGCACAAAACCTGATCAAAAATGAATTTGCTTTCAAACAATACGCGAAGAAGAACGGTTTGACGGATATCAAAGCGGGCAAATATGAATTAAAACAAAGCATGTCGGTGGATGAGATCTTGAATATATTCGTTTCGGGAAAAGCGTTGGATGAAAATCCCACGGTGACGATCCCGGAAGGATACAATGTGGAACAGATCGCGGATCTGTTAAGCGAAAAAGGGCTTGTCGACAGAGAAAAGTTCTTGGAGCTTTGCAAAACTAAAACGCCGGAAATAGAAGGCGTTCCTTCTTCGGAGGATGTCAAATACAAAATGGAAGGATTCTTGTTCCCGGATACGTATAAGATCGCGGAAAACGCAACGGAAGAAGATATTATTGAGCTCCTTCACAAACAGTTTTTAAAAGTGTACGGGGAAGAAAAAGAAAAAGCGGCCAACACGTCGTTAAACGCGTGGGAACTTACCACGCTGGCTTCCATGGTAGAAGAAGAATCCAAATTTGATGAAGACCGACCTATCGTGGCAGGGGTATTTTATAATCGACTCGCAAAGGGGCAGAAGCTGGAATCCTGTGTAACGGTCATTTATGCTTTGGGAGAACACAGAACCAAGCTTTATTATCGGGACTTGGATGTGGAATCGCCGTATAACACCTATCGGAACGAAGGCCTTCCAGTAGGGCCTATCTCCAATCCGGGAAGGAAATCCATTGCGGCGACGTTTCAGCCGGCGGATACGGAATATTATTACTTTAAATCCGACAGCGCGGGAAAAATGTATTATTCCAAAACATTGGCAGAGCATGAGGCAGCTTTGAAAAAATCCAACATTGACCCGTTAGAAGTAAATAGTGACAATTAAAGGATTTTATTTTACAATAGGAAGAGCAAAGAAAGAGAGTTCTTTGCTCTTCTGAGTTTTAGAAAGAAAAGAGCATGCTGTATGAGAAAAGAAGATTTGATCGTGGTCCCGGAGGATTTAAAAGGGATCTATGAAAGATGCGCCCCGGAGCATATTCCCATTGCCACACCGGAAATGGCGCGGTTTTTATATACGATGGTGACCATGTTAAAACCCAAAAGAATATTGGAGATCGGCACTTGTATCGGCTATTCCGCCCGCTGGATGTCCAAAGCCATAGGAAAAGAAGGGCAGATCCTGACGGTAGAGATCGATAAGGAGATGGCAAAACAGGCCAGAGAGAATTTTTCAAAAGGGGATTATCAAAATATCACGCTAATCGAAGAAGACGCGAAGATCGTGCTGTATGATCTGGTCAGGAAAAAAGAAAAGTTTGATTTTATTTTCAACGACGGCCCCAAAGGACAGTATCTGACCTATCTTCCTTATTTTGAGGAACTGTTAAATGAAAAAGGTGTTTTGATCTGCGACAATATGTTTTTTAAAGATTATATTTTTACGGAAGAAGATCCGCCGCCCAGAAAGCATCGGACCATTATTCGGAATATGACGGATTTTATCCATAAGATCAGTTATCATGAAGATTTCACCACAACGTTTTTGGATATCAGCGACGGTGTTTCTATCTCTTACAAAGGAGGAAGCAAAAAATGAAAAAACCGGAACTGCTGGCGCCGGCAGGAAATTTGGAAAAGTGTAAAATGGCGCTTTTTTATGGTGCGGACGCAGTTTATTTGGGCGGTAAAAAATACGGCCTGAGAGCTTATGCCGATAATTTTACGGAAGAAGAAATGAAAGAAGCGGTAAGTTTTGCCCATAGCATGGGGAAAAAGATCTTTGTGACCATGAATATTTTTGCGCACAATGTGGACCTAAAAGAGATAGAAAAAGATATTTTGGCTTATGAAGCTTTGGGGATCGATGCGGTCATCGTATCGGATCTGGGCATTTTTTCTTTGGTGAGAAAAACGGCGCCCAATTTGGCGATCCATGTGAGCACCCAGGCCAATACGGTCAATTACGCTTCCGCTTCCATGTGGTATGAGCTGGGAGCCAAGCGGGTGATATTGGGCAGAGAATTGTCTTTGCCGGAGATCAAAGAGATTCGGGAAAAAACGCCGAAGGGCTTGGAGCTGGAAGTATTCGTGCACGGCGCTATGTGCATGTCCTATTCCGGCAGGTGTCTTTTGTCCAACTATATGACGGGCAGGGACGCCAACGGCGGCGAATGCGCGCAGCCTTGCCGGTGGAAATATCATATTGTGGAAGATATGCGGATGAACGAACCGATCACGGTAGAAGAAACGGACAGAGGCACTTTCTTTATGAATTCCAAAGACCTTTGCATGATAGAGCATATCCCGGAATTGATGGAACTGGGGATCGACAGCTTCAAGATCGAAGGCAGAATGAAGAGCTTTTATTATTCTTCCATTGTGGTCAATACCTATCGGCAGGCGATGGACGCTTATTTTAGTGATCCGAAGAACTACAAAGAAGATCCCAGATGGTTGTCTGAATTGAAGACCGTAAGCCACAGACAGTATTCTACAGGCTTTTTCTTTGACAGAGCAAAAGACGGACAAATCTATGAAAGCGCGGCTTATATCAAGACGCATGAATTTGCGGGACTTGTGCTGGAATATGACGCGGAGAAAAAACTGGCAAAAATAGAACAGAGAAACAAGATCGCTTTAGGAGAAGAGATCGAGGTCGTGGGAAAAGGCGACTTTTTGGTCAAGATGAAAGTGGAAGGACTCTATGATGAAAAAGGGCAGGAGATCTCTTCCACGCCGCACCCGCAGATGATCTATTATCTAAAGAGCGAAGCGCCTTTACCAAAAAACGGTTTTCTCCGCAAAAAAATCAGTGAGGCAGAGGGATAGTATGAAAGGAAACAAGTGGTTAATAGGCATTTTCTGTATTTTGTTTTTGCTGTCCTTGTTTGTTTTATCTGCCTGCAGCCCAAAAGAAAACGTGATCAAACGGGATATTTTTGCGCTGGGGACTTGGATCGAGTTCCAGGTATATGCGCCGGAAGAAAAAGCCGCCTTTGTGGATGAAGCCCTTTTGATGGTACAGGATATCGACAACAGGATGTCTGCCAGGGTGGACATGAGCGAGATCTCCAAAATCAACAAGAATGCGGGGATAGGACCGGTAAAGGTTTCCGAGGATACCTTTGCGGTGATCGAAAAAGGACTTTCTTACGGGAAGACAACTGACGGATATTTTGATATTTTGGTAGGACCCTTGATCCGCCTGTGGGGGTTTTATGATGATGTCCAGCATGTGCCGGCAGAGGAAAAAATCAAAGAATTGTTGCCTCTCACGGATTTAGATAAAATAGAGATCGATCCGGACACCAAAGAGATCTTTTTGACGGAAAAAGGAATGGCGCTGGATCTGGGCGGTATTGCCAAAGGATACGCGGCAGATGAGATAGCGGATTATTTAAAAGGAAAAGGGATCGAAAAAGGGATCCTCAATTTTGGCGGGAATTTATGGGTGCTGGGACAAAAGAATCAAAAAGAGGACTGGAATATAGGCATACGGCATCCGGCAAAGGAAGAGATCACGCAGATCGTGAGCCTGCCTCTTTCCGATGGATGCGCGGTGACCTCGGGCAGCTATGAACGGTATTTTGAAGAGAACGGTATCCGCTATTCCCATATTTTAGACCCCAAGACAGGAAAAAGCGTGGATAACAATGTGGCTTCGGTCACTGTTATAGGAAAAAATTCCGCGGATTGTGACGCCGTATCTACCGCGGTGGTCCTTTTGGGAGAAGAAAAAGGGCTGCGGCTTTTAAAAGAGCTATCCATGGAAGGGGTCATCATTACCAATGACAAACAAATCATCGCGACGGAAAATATTTACAAAAATATAAAAGTTATGGATAATAGTTATAGATTAGTGAAATAAAGGTATGATATAATAAAAAAAGATATGTTCCATGTCAATAAAAGTTTATACTTTTTAGATACTATTTTAACTTTTAAGGAGGACTTACCATGATCTCAACGAATGAATTTAAAAATGGCGCAACGATCGAAATAGATGGCGATGTGTTTATGGTTGTAGAATTTTTGCATGTAAAACCGGGCAAAGGCTCCGCTTTTGTCAGAACGAAATTAAAAAATCTAAGAACCGGCGGCGTAGTGGAAAGAACATTCCGTGCCGGTGAAAAACTGCCGCGGGCTCATGTAGAAAGAAAAACCATGCAGTTTTTATATGAATCGGACGGCCTGTATTATTTTATGGACAACAATACATATGACCAGGTGCCGATCCCGCAGGATCTGCTGGAAGACGGTTTAAAATGGCTGGCGGAAAACATGGAAGTAAACATTGTTTTCTTTGCCGGACAGGCGATCGGTGTGGAAATGCCGAACTTTGTGGAATTGGAAATCATTGAAAGCGAACCGGGTATCAAAGGAGATACTTCCACCGGCGCGACAAAACCGGCAAAAGTTTCTACCGGCGCTATCGTCAATGTGCCGCTGTTCTTGAATGAAGGCGACGTGATCCGTATCGATACAAGAACAGGAGAATATTTGACCAGAGTATAAAAAATCTCTTTTTGGTTATATTGAATAGTGGGATTTCTTTTCCTATGGACAAGAGGAGAAAATTTGTTTCTAAACCGGGAAGGGTTTATGATATTTGCTTATCAGAAAGGAGCAAGGAATATGCAAGAATTATTTGAAAAAGTAGCTTTTTTAAAAGGACTAATGGCTGGCATGGATATCGACGAAACAAAAGGAGAAGGCAAAATCTATACAGCTATCGTAGATGCGCTGGAAGAAATTTCTTACCTTTTGGAAGATATGTCGGACAGACAAGATGACTTGGAAGATTATGTAGAAGAAATTGATTCTGATTTAGGCGATGTAGAAGATGTCCTTTATGAAGAAGAAGGGGAAGATTTGGATGATGATTTTGTAGAAATCACTTGCCCCGAATGCGGAGAAGCTATTTATTTTGATTTGGAATCCGAAGAACCTGTGGTAGAATGCCCAAACTGCGGACAGGAAATCAATATTGACGAATTGCTGGAAGACGCATGCTGCGACTGTGAAGGCGATCTGGACAGCTGCTGCTGCGATGAATGCCAATAAAAAGCAAAAAGAAATAGAATAAAAGACAAAAGGCCCTTTTGGAATATTACATTTCAAAAGGACTTTTTTTATGAGGCAGGGTAAAAAGAAAGGATACAAAAAACGAAAAGAGCGCCAAAGAGATGACCCCTTGCAGATTGAAAAATATGCCGCTTCCTTTTATAATGAAAGTAAGAAAATAAAGAGAAAGGAGACAGAAACAGGATGAAAAAAATAACAGCAATGACCCTTGTGGTTCTATTGATAGCGGGGCTTACTTTGCCTGTTTTGGGCCAAGAGATCACCAGACAAGTAGTGGTCGAAGCAAAGTATGAGGATGTTATTCCTTTTTCGGAGGGACTGGCTCCGGTAAAAAATGGGGGACTTTGGGGGTATGTAGATGAAACAGGAAAAGAAGTGATCCCCTTACAATATGCTGCGGCATATCTTTTTCAGGAAAGAAGAGCCATCGTGGTCAAAAACGTAACAAATGGGGCGGGACAGGCCGCCTATGAATACGGTGTGATCGACGCGCGGGCAAATTACACCAAGCTGACTGACTCTCAAATGAAGCCGGCACCGGAAGATCTCATTTATTTGGTGCATCACGGCGTTGTGGCGCTTCCCAGCGTTTCCGGCGCGGCGCATCTGTTCACGATACAGGGAAAAGAGATCAAACCGAAAAATATTTCTTATAACGAATACTATATTTTAGGCTCTATGAATGAGGGGCTTGTACCGGTAAAAACAGTGACAGACAAGGGATTTCGGCTTTTTTATATGGACAAAAGCGGGAATATCAAACTGGATATCACGAATTATACCAACGGGACGAACGGACGGTTTATTACCAATCTGTTCCCTTATCATGACGGGCTGGCATTGGCCTGGCAGGAAATTTTCAAAGAAGGACAGTCCATTGGCGGCGCACTTGGTTTTATCAATACCAAAGGGAATTTTGTGATACAGCCTCAATACAAAAGCGCCAACATCATCAACTATATGACGGATTTTAAGGTGTTCAATGACGGGATCGCCGTAGTGCAGGATCTAAAAGGCTTTTTCGGCGGGATCGATAAAACCGGAAAAACCGTGATCCCGTTCAAATACGCAGATATGACGGCGTTTCAGGAAGGATTGGCCGCCGCAAAGGAAGCCAACAAGACCAACTATAACTATATCGATACCTCAGGCTTGACCAGGATCGCAGAGGTGGGTACCACACAGCAATATACCCAATATCCGAATCGGTTTTATTTGGCCAGTGTATTTTACGGCGGGGTAGCCTCCGTTTATGATTATGTAACGGAAAAAGCTTTTTTGATCCAGCAAAATCCCAATGCGGATGGAACGAACCGCGTCGTCGGCTCTGAAAAATTAAGCAAGAGAGCCTATTTTCCGGGTGAAATGGCGGGCGTGATCTATTCTCCGGATGATTCTGTGGTAATTGAAGAAAACGGCCGTTTTGGGCTGGAAAAATATGATGTCGCGCTGAATCTTCCGGACGCTTCCTTGGTCAGCCCCTGGGCATACAATGTGGTGACAGGCGCTATAAAGGCGGGGCTTGTGCCGAATGGCCTGCAGAACCAATATAAAAAGAATATCAGCCGTTTGGACTTTGCCAATTTGCTGGCGCAGGTGATCGAGAACATAACCGGTCAAAGTTTGGAAGACTATGTAAAGGAAAAAACAGGCAGAGAGCTGGCTTTGTTCCAGCTGGATGATCCGTTTATCGATACGACGGAAAAAAATATCATTGCCGCCAATATGCTGGGGATCATCAATGGGATAGGGAACAGCCGATTCGCGCCGGAAGCGGATATTACAAGACAGGACGCGGCAACTTTATTGGTCAGGACATATCTTGTTTTAACGGCAAAAAAAGGCGACAAGATTCCGGAGGTGGTAACGAATGCAGATTTCAGCAGCTATAAAAAGATCGCGGAAAGCTATAAAGACAAAAACCAGATGAAAGACTACGCAATGGGCGGGATCGGTTATGTCACAGCGCTGGGCTTGATGAACGGAACGGGAAACAACAACTTTTCTCCGTTAAGCAATTATTCCAGAGAACAGGCCATTGTGACGCTGTATCGGCTGAAAACGTTTTTTATCTGGGATAAAGAGGTGAGTGCAAATGGGGTGAAAGTAACGATCGCAGGACAGGATTATGAGATGAAAACGGAAGAAAATGAAACCGTGACCGCTTTGTTAAAACTCTTGCCTTTGGAGATGACCATGGAAGAGCTGAACGGGAACGAAAAATATTTTAATCTGGAAGAGACTCTGCCTACAGGCGCGTATAGACCGGGTTGGATCGAAAAAGGCGATGTGATGCTGTATAACAATAATTGTTTGGTCATTTTTTATCAGTCTTTTTCCACCAACTTCAGTTATACCAAAATCGGGCATATCGCAAATCTGCCGGATCTGGGAGCAGGTTCTGTAAAAGTAGCGCTTCAGCGGTAAAACAGGCAGGTATCGGGTAAGATAGTTCAACATGGATAAAAGAGGGATATAGAAAAATCGGAAGATTTTATGGAGAAAGTTTTTTAAAACGTTTTTATCCAAACAGTATAAAAAGAGCAAGAAGGACGTTTCATAACGATTCTTGCTCTTTTTTTTGAATTTTTTTGGTTTTGTCTAAAAATTTTGGGGGATCGCAAAAGAAAAACTTGACTTAAAGTTCACTTTAACTTTTATAATAAGAGAAAAGAAAGGAGTATAGGATGTCATATTCGATCAAAGAAGTAGCAGATATGATGGGCGTGAGTACATCTACGCTGCGATATTATGATCAGGAAGGGCTTCTTCCCGACCTCAAAAGAGTCAATGGGATCAGGGTGTTTGAAGACAAGGACTTTAAATGGCTAAGAGTCTTGAATTGCCTGAAAAACACCAATATGCCCATTAAAAAAATCAAGGAATATGTAGAATTGGCAAAACAAGGGGACGCTTCTTTAGAGGAAAGGTATCAGCTGATACTGGAGCAAAAAAATGTTATTTTGGAGCAGATCAAGGAATGGAAATACTACTTAAAGGAAATCGAATATAAAGAGTGGTATTATGAAACGGCGATCAAGGCAGGCACGGAAGAGGCAGTGAAAGACTGTACTCCCGAAACGCCTACTTTGGCAGTGGACCGGATCCCCCAAAAAGAAAAAAATAGAAAGAAGGAATAAAAATGGAAGAAACATTGCATTTAGTACAGGAATGGGATAAGGTATTTCCCAAAAGCGATAAAGTCAATCACAGAAAGGTCACTTTTCATAATCGATACGGTATCACCCTGGCGGCGGATCTATATGAACCGAAAGGAGTGACCGGTAAGCTTCCGGAGCTTGCGGTCAGCGGACCTTTTGGTGCAGTCAAAGAACAATCCTCGGGGCTTTATGCGCAGATCATGGCGGAAAGAGGGTTTTTGACCATTGCTTTTGACCCTTCTTTTACGGGAGAAAGCGGCGGCTGCCCTCGGTATGTGGCATCTCCGGATATCAATACGGAAGACTTTTCTGCAGCGGTGGATTTTCTGTCTGTTCAGGAAAGCGTAGATCCGGATAGGATCGGGAGCATCGGTATTTGCGGCTGGGGCGGTATGGCGCTCAACGCGGCGGCAATGGATACCAGGATCAAAGCAACAGTGGCTTCCACCATGTATGATATGACCAGAGTCAATGCCAAAGGCTACTTTGATGAAGCGGACAGTGAAGAAGCGCGGTATGAAATGAAAAAGGCGCTCAATGCACAAAGAATAGAAGATTATAAAAATGGCAGCTATAAAAGAGCGGGCGGGGTGGTGGATCCTCTTCCGGAAGACGCGCCATTCTTTGTAAAAGACTATTATGATTATTACAAAACGCCCCGCGGATATCATAAAAGATCTTTAAATTCCAATGACGGATGGAATATGACCTCTTCTTTATCTTTTATCAATATGCCTATTTTGCAGTACGCAAATGAAATCAGAAGCGCTGTTTTGATCGTTCACGGAGAAAAGGCACACTCTTGTTATTTTGGAAAAGACGCATTCAAAAGCTTAAAAGGAGACAACAAGGAATTATATATCATTCCCGGCGCGGTGCATACAGACCTTTACGATCAGACGGATATCATTCCTTTTGACAAGATAGAAGCATTTTTCCACACCTATTTGAAGTAGTCATTTAAAGCAGTAAAAAGAATAGAAGAAAAGACAAAAAACTCCTAAAGCGGGTCTACGCTTTGGGAGTTTTCTTTTGTGTAAAGGGACCGATAAAAAATTTTTAGTAAATGATTTTATCGTTTTTTTCAGAAAACGCATGAAATACTTTTAAGGTTTCTTCTCTATCCATACATTTTAATTGAAGGATATCCTGGTCTTGCTGCTGTGTAGACAGATTTTGTATGTAGCGATAAATAAAATCATCTCTAAAACCGATCTGGGCCGCGTCCTCTTTTGTGTTGCCGTAATAGACGCATTTGATATTGGCCCAAATGATGGCGGATAAACACATGGGGCACGGATAGCAGGAGGTATACAATTCACAGCCACTCAGATCATAGGTGTTAAGGTGCTTACAGGCGTTTCTGATCGCCGTGATCTCCGCATGAGCGGTGGGATCATTATTTTTGATCACATGATTATATCCTTTTCCTATGATCTTTCCGTCTTTGACGATACAAGCGCCGAAAGGCCCGCCCGCATTGGTCTCTAAATTTTTTTCCGATAGTTCTTTTGCTATTTTCATGTATCGGTTCATTTTATTTTCTCCCCCCAATGATAATTATAATACGATGGCAGCACGATTTTATCGATATAGATCGCAAACAGCCGTTGATGAAAAAAAGGTGCAAAATTCAAGATAGGATCCTGTTATAGGGCTCTCTGCCTGATAGCAAACGGATCAATAAAGATTGATCAATTGATTAAAATAACCGATCAAGATCAACGACAAGGCGGTCAAATTCATTAAAAAGACCAAAGCGATATGTTTTCTTTTATTTTGCGCCAGGTTTGCAATAAATTCTCTGATCAGCGCGTTTGTATAAAAATACCACTTTGTTTTACTGCCCATTCCTTCGCAATCGATACCGCATTCGTTGGCGATGATGCCGCTTCTAAAAACATGGTAATCCGTAGTGGAAAAACTGATCTTGGCATCCGGATGACCTTGACTGTCTTGAAGAATGATACTGTTTGAAAACCGCATATTTTCTACTGTGCTGGCAGATTTATTTTCAACTAAAATATTTTTTTGATCGATGCCTTGTTCGATCAAATAGTTTCTCATGGCTTCCGCTTCTGCCATGACTTCATCGTTCCCTTTACCGCCGGAAGGGACAAAGATAATATCTTTACCGGTCTCTGCCTTTTGCATTTTTGCAAATTCAATGGCCTTGTCGACCCGGGATTTTAAAAGCGGCGTTAATGTGCCGTCTTTGCGGATCATGCAGCCGAGAATGATGATGTAATCTTTATCGAACGCGGGAATATGTCTTGCCGCCATAATATTACAATATAAAGTCGCGATGATCAAAGTGTAAAAATAGGATAACGTTACGTTGATGATGATATCAATCGATTTTTTAAGAATGATTTTTTCCGTTCCCACTAATAGTTTTGATGTGACCAGATAGACGGCCTGACTCCCGAACAGGCCCATGAGCGCCAGCACGCCCAAAAAAATCCCCAATAAATTTCGATAACGAAATCCTTCTTTTTTTATCAATATAATATTTGTGAGGATACTATAGAGGGAGAGACCGATGATACAAGGCAGTGTCAGCATAGCAAAATAAGAAAAGGAATCCAGTGTATGGT
>JAEEYS010000148.1 GCA_016288255.1 Bacillota bacterium | reverse complement strand
GTGATTATGGTTATGCGGAATATGAAACCCCTTTTGATGAATTATTGGATTTGGATGTCCTTTTTGTTTTGGGCGGTGACGGCACACTTTTGGGGATTGCCAGAAGAACTGCCGGAAAAAATATTCCGATTCTCGGTATCAACTTAGGACATATGGGTTTTTTGGCGGAAGTGGAACCCAATACACTGGAAGAATCATTAAAGCTTTTGTTCGAGGGGCAGTATGAAATACAAAAACGTGTGATGCTGACGGCAACAGTGGTAAACGGCGGACAAAGCTATCTGGCTTTGAATGAAGTTGCCGTGACAAAAAGCTCTTTTGCGAGACTGATGCAGATAGAAGTTTATATCAATGATCAGTTTATGGACAACTATCCGGCAGACGGGGTCATTGTTTCGACACCCACCGGCTCAACGGCTTATTGCATGTCGGCGGGAGGACCTATCATCAATCCCGCTGCGGACTGTAATGTGATCACACCGATCTGCGCTCATTCCCTGCATATCAGACCGATCGTCACTTCAACAGAAGACGTAGTAACGATCAGTGTCAAGACCAATATCGACAATGTGGTGATGACCATGGACGGGCAGGACTGGTGCAAACTCAAACAAGAGGATACGGTGATCATCAAAAAGTCGGAATACTATACGCCTCTTGTAAAATTAAAAACGGACAGAAGTTTTTTTGATGTGCTGCGGATGAAATTAAAAGGTTATAATAAAAGATTTAAAGAAGGAGATGAAATAGAGTGAAATCCCAAAGACACTACAAAATTTTAGAGTTGATCCGGAACTATCCGATCGAAACACAGGAAGAATTGGCGAATCTGTTGAAAGAAAAAGGGGTAAACATTACCCAAGCTACGATTTCCAGGGATATTAAAAATCTGGGGCTGGTAAAAACATTGGGGAAAGACGGCCGGTATATCTACACTTTGCCGGAAAACACCGCGCAGTATAGTTTTAATTCCAAACTGGTCAAAATGCTGCAAAATTCCGTAGTGAGCATTGACTATGCGGAAAATATCGTGGTCATCAAAACTATCAGCGGTACAGCAAGTGCGGTCGCGCTTGCGATCGATGGATTGAACTTTAAAAATATCGTGGGTACCATTGCTGGAGATGATACGATTTTCAGCGTGGTCAGATCACATGAACACGTGCAGGAATTTATTGAAGAAATAAAAGAATTGTTATAAAAAAGCAGTTTTGAAAGAAATGAGAGGATCATTATGTTACTGGAGCTGACTATTCAAAATTTTGCCATTATCAAAGAATTGTCTCTTACTTTTTCGGAAGGACTGAATGTGCTGACGGGTGAAACCGGCGCGGGAAAATCCATCATCATCGGCGCTTTGGGACTTTTGCTGGGTGACAGAGCTGCCGGCGACATGATCCGATCCGGAGAAGAAAAAGCGGTTTTGGATGCTGTTTTTATGGTAGAGAATGAGAATTTACGCCTGCAGCTCAAAAAAGAAGGCTTTTTGGAAGAAGAGGATGATCTGCTGATCCTTTCCAGAGAAGTTTCCAAAAGCGGGCGCAATCTCTGTAAAATGAATCAAAGACCGGTAACGTTATCCTATTTAAGAGAAGTGGGGCAGGTGTTGTTCGACATCCATGGGCAGCATCAGCATCAATCCTTGCTGAATGAAAAAAATCATCTCTTGATTTTGGATGCTTACTGCAAGGATGCAATCAAACCGATCTATGAGACCTATCAGGCCCTTTATGCGCAGAAAAAAGAGATGGAAAAAGAATTAAAGAGCTTGCTTGGTGATCGGGAAGACAGAGAAGCGAGACTCAGCTTTATTGCGTTTCAGATCGGAGAAATCACCGAAGCGGCATTAAAACCGGGTGAAGAAGAGGCGCTCACGGATGAAGTGAAGATCATGGCCAACGCGGAAAAAATAAAGTCGTTACTTTATGAAAGCCATGAGTACTTGTATGAGGGAACGGAAAAAACGAGTTCGATTTTGGATCTGCTCAATAAAACGATAAAAGTAACAGAACACTTGACGGAATTTGATCATTCATTTGAAAACACCGCAAAAGAACTGCAAGACGCATACTATTTGCTGGAAGACGCTTCCTATACGATATCCGATTATATGGGACGGCTGGATTTCGATCCCATGAAACTGGAGCAATGTCAAAACCGGCTGGATAAGATTTGGAATTTAAAAAAGAAATACGGGAACTCTATTGAAGAGATTCTCTCTTATCGAGATCGGTTGTTGGAAGAACAGGAAAAAATCATCAATAACCAAGATTTGGTAAATGACCTACATAAAAAACTGGACACACTGGAACGAAGATTAAAAGAAGAAGCGGATCAGCTGACCGGATTGCGCCGAAGTTTTGCGGAAAAGCTGACAGATCGGGTGTTGAAAGAATTAAAAGAGCTTTATATGGATAAAACGGATTTTTTGATCGAGTTTCAGAAAAAAGCGCTTACGGAAACAGGACAGGACGAAGTGCGGTTTTTGGTATCCGCTAATGTGGGCGAAGAGTTAAGACCGTTATCCATGGTTTCATCCGGCGGGGAAATATCACGTATCATGCTGGCAATGAAAACAGCGATCGCAGAAGTGGATCAGATCCCTACGATCGTATTTGATGAAGTGGACAGCGGTATCGGCGGTGAGATCATCAAGTCTGTCGCAAAGAAATTATATGAAATCGGAAAAAGCAGACAGGTTCTTTGTATCACGCATTCACCGCAGATCGCGGCGTATGGTAAAACGCATTTTTATATTGAAAAAACGGATCAGGCGGGACGGACTTTTACTAAAATCCATCAATTAAAAGAAGAAAAAGAAAAAATAGCGGAAATTGCCAGAATGTTGAATGGGAAAACGGATGATGAAATAACGCTTCGTATGGCAAAAAAACTAATAGAAACTGTCAATAACTAACGGTGGAAGAAGAATGAGAAAGAATAAAATATCACTCTTTTGTCAAAGTTAAATCCATGCAGCTTAAACTTTGAGGAGAGTGATATTTTGTGTTTTAGAGAGAAAAAATGGCAATATTTTTTGTTGGTTTTGTTTCTGTTTGCGGGACTTTTCACCTCAAACCTGATTGGAGGATTTTTTGATATTCCAAATGAGATTAATTTGGTAGAAGGGCAGACTTATGAAGTCAGTCAAAATTTACCGTTTCGGGTTTTTGTAAATCAGGGACAAGAAGATGTCATTCAGCTGGATACAGACTCTTTTAAAAGCGGCGCGTCGTTTCATATCAACAGCATAAAAGGCGGAACGGCCAATTTAAAGTTTAAACTGCTGGGAATCATACCTTATAAAAATGTCATGGTCAATGTAGTGCCGGAGCTGAAAGTCGTTCCAGGCGGACACTCCGTGGGAATTAAATTAAAATCGGAAGGCGTGATCGTCATTGAGTATTCCGATATCATACAGTCGGGGAAAGTGGTCAATCCAGCAAAAGAAGCCGGTATCAAAATAGGGGATATTATTTTAAAAATCAATGACGAAACCCTGCTGAATTTGGATCACGCGGCGGATCTGATCGCAAAAAGCGAAGGAAAACCCTTGACCCTGGAGATCAAGAGGGATGAAAAGATCCTGACAAAAACGATCCAGGCGGAATTTTGCGAAGAGGACCGACAGTATCGGATCGGTGTCTGGATCAGAGATACTGCCGCGGGTGTGGGCACATTGACTTTTTATGAACCGACCACCAAAAGTTTCGGCGCGCTTGGGCATATCATTACGGATGCTGATACAGGAGAGAGTTTTCAGTTAAGAAAAGGAGAAGTATTAACCGCAAATATCGTTGCGATCCAAAAAGGAGAGAAAGGGATACCCGGAGAAAAACGAGGCGCTTTTGATGAAAAAAGCGGCTTTACCGGCAGTTTGACCAAAAATACAAAATACGGTGTTTTCGGTACAGTGCGGGAAGAGATTACAAACGAATACTATCCGGAACCGATCCCGGTGGGCTTGATCTCTCAGGTAAAAACAGGAAAAGCAGAGATCATGACCGTATTAGAGGGCGATCAGATCGAAAAGTTTGAAGTCCAGATCGAAAAGGTATTCGCGCAAGATAAACCCAGCACCAAAGGTATGGTTCTTAAAGTAACGGATAAACGATTATTGGAAATGACCGGAGGCATTATCCAGGGGATGAGCGGCAGTCCGATCATACAAGACGGCAGACTGATCGGCGCAGTGACCCATGTATTTACCAATCGCCCCGAAATGGGATATGGTATTTTTGCGGAATGGATGTTGCGGGAGATCGGATTGCGGGCAGAGAACTAAGGTATAAGTTATACTTATACCAGTATAAAAAAGAATTACAATAGATTTTTATTGTAATTCTTTTTTTAAATCAGAAAAAAGGGGCGCTTTTATTTGATTTTTTTATAGTAGGAAAAGAGAAAACTAAATAAAATTTATAGAAGTAGAGGCGAGAAATTTTATTTCGTTTGTTCTATCACTTGAAAAGAAAGTGAAAAAGTATTTGTGATACCAAAAACAGAAAATAGAATAAAATATCTTTATTCTGTGATAAGTAAAACACTATTGATTTTATACTGTTTCAGAACCATGGGACCTGCTTCCTATTCATACGCTTTTTGTGGTAGAATGTTGGTAGGATAGAAAATGGAGTGTTTTCATTTTGTCCTTTCTATATAAAAGATATGATTTTGATACAGATACGATAGCTGTGCTTGGTTACATCAAGATAGTTTGTGTGAAAGGGATCTTGTTATGGACTTAAAAGAAGAGATTTTAAAAACAGATATGTTATATGAAGGAAAAGTGTTCTCTGTAGAAAAGCGATTGATCTTGCTGCCGAATCATAAAAAAGCGACAAGAGATGTAGTCATAACAAAAAACGCAGTGGGGATATTGCCCATTACGGAAGATGGAAAAATCATACTAGTCAAACAGTATCGGAGCGGACCGATGAAAGAGCTGCTGGAAATCCCCGCAGGCAAGATCGAAGAAGGGGAAGATCCGCTGATGGCGGCAAGACGGGAATTGCAGGAAGAGATCGGTTTTGACAGCGATCAAATGCGGTTTCTTACTTCTGTTTATGTGTCTCCCGGCATTTTAAACGAAAAAATCATATTATATGCCGCAACGGATCTAAAAGCCTCC
>JAEEYS010000147.1 GCA_016288255.1 Bacillota bacterium | reverse complement strand
TTATCCTCTTCCGTCATAAAGTGCCTTGCCTGCCCCCCATTTAACAGGATCCGGAAGATCTTATCGAACCGCTCGTGGATATCGCGGAAAGATTTTAAAAATTTCTGCTTCATGGTAGCGGAGATCTCTTCGATCAGCGCCCGTATGGAGCGTTCCGCTTCTTCCAGATCTGTTCTTTGTTCCACAAAGAATCGATGTTTTTCAAAGATTTCGTCATATTCTCCAATCGCCGTTAAGTTGACCTCGCCCATCTCTTCCAATTCGGAGGACAGCATTTCCACTTCTTTGGGGATATTTTTTACCGAATCGATATAATCCCTGTCCAAATGCACCTTCAAAGCCCTGTCGTAGGTCAATTGGTATTTATCCCATAAACGGTTCAAAATCGTTTGATGCTCTATTTCCAAATGACTCAATTTGGTCAAGATACCGCTTATTTTTGCGGTCACCTTTTTTAATTCCGTCCTGTTTTCTCTGATCTGTTCTTCTTCTTTTAAGATCAGCTCGTCTTTTTCCGCCTGAGCCGCTTTTAATTCTTCTATTTCCGCATACTTGTCTTCTTTTTCCTGTATCTTGGCTTCTTTTTCTTCTGTCTTTGCCTTTTGTTCTGCTTGGATCCCTTTGATCTGATCGGCATATTCCAAAATCAATGCTTCTCTTTCACCGATATCCCCTTTGAGTTTTTCTTTTTCCAAAGAGACTGCCTTTCTTTTTTCCTCAGTGTTTTTCTTCATCTGGGAATAGGACGCCAAAGCGATCTTGATATCCGTATAATTTTTTTCTTCTTCTTTTACTTTTTCTCCCCATTCCCGCAGTACGGTTTCTTTTTCGTGTTTGATCTTCGTATATTTCTCTATTTCTTCCTGTTTTTCCATAACGGCTTTTTCCGTATTTTCCATATCCGCTTTTACTTCTGCTTCCTGCTGCAACAGCGCTTTTTCTTCCGTTTCAAAAACAAAAAGATTCTGATCCACATCTTCTTTTTGCTTTGTCAAGATCGTCAGCTCATTGGAAAGTCTGTTGAAATCATCCAAAAGCCTTTGTCTTTCTTCTTCCAACGCTTCCCTCTGCTCTGTCAAAGCGTCTAACAGCTCTTCCGTTTCTTCTATCTCATCCTTTTTCTTTCCTATACTGCGATAAAGAGTCTGTACGGCCTGATCCAATTCTTTGATCTCTCTGCTGCGGGATAAAATATCCGTTCTGGTCTCATTGCTGCTGCCGCCGGTAATGATCCCGCCGGGCAGGATCACATCGCCGTCCAAAGACACTGCTTTATAGCGGTATCCGGTCTGTTTGGAAAAAGAGATCCCGTTTTGGATGGTATCGAACACCAAAACTCTGCCCAACAGAAAAGCAAAGAGATTTTGATATTTTTCTCCATAAGAAATGGTATCTGTCCCCAGGCCGATAAAGCCCGGGAACGCTTTGATCTTTTTCAGCTCCGTATCTTTTAACAAAGACCCTTTTACCGCCGTTAAAGGCATAAAAGTCACTCTGCCCAGTTTTCTTTCTTTTAAAAGAGAAATCGCTTTTTGTACCGTATCTTCGTCTTTGGTAACGATATATTGGCTCATACCGCCCAAAGAAGCCATGATCGCTTTTTCAAACTTTTCGGAGCAGGTAAAAAGCTGCAGGGTTGTGCCCATGACCCCTTGGAAAAGCCTGTATTCCGATTGTCTTAAATTCAAAAACCGCTTTACGCTCTGCCGATACCCTTCGTAATTGGCTTCCATATTCTTTAACGCTTTTAAGCGGGATTCTTTTTCATAAAAAGCTTTTTCTTCTTCTTTCAACAGCAGCTCTTTTTTATTTTTTTCTTCCAAAAGCTGCTCTTGTTCCAAAAGGTTTTCTTTTAATTCTTCCTCTATGACCGCTTTATCTTCCTGCGACAGCTCCTCTTCTGCCTGCAGTCTTTGGATGGAAGAGCGGTATCCGTCCGATTTTTTCTGTTCTTCCGCTTTCTTCTCGTTATTTTTTTCTTTCTCTTTTTGGATGCTTTCCCACTCATAGGATAAGTGATTGATCCGGTTTTTCCTGTTTGCCTGATCGGTCTCCAGTTCATAGACCTGATCTATCGCCGCTTCGATCTCCGCTTCCAACCTGTCCATTTCTTTTGTGGCGGCGGTCTGATAATCCGTCCAAGCGGTCAGTTTCTCGTTTTGTTCTGAAATATACGCTTCGATTCTGTCATACTCTTCTTCTAATTTTTGCGCTTCTTCTTCTTTTGTATCAAGCTCTCCTATGAGACCTTTTTTGCCTTCTTCTTCTTTTTTGATCAGCTCTTCGACCATGGATATCTTTTCTTCCAAAGAGCTCAAATAAGTATGCAGATTTTCTATATTTCCCTGTATGGTATAAAAAGACTCTCTTGTGTCTCTTAATTTTTCTTCCAGAGACAGTTTTTTGATTTTATCCGCTTCCAATGATGCTTCGATCAAATTGATCTCATTTTCCAAGCTCATTTCCAGCTGGTGGATCTCATCCTTGTCGGCAGTAAAAGAGTCTATTTTTTTCATCACTTCGGAAGCGTTCAAAACATTGTGATACACTTCCAGATCCCGCAGTTTTTTAGACAGTCCCTTATACAGCTTTGCTTTTTCCGCTTCTTCTTTTAAGGGCAAAAGTCTTTCTTCCAGCTGCAAAATCATGTCGTTTAAGCGGATCATGTTCTGCCGTGTCTGTTCCAGCTTGTTTTCCGCTTCTTTTTTTCTGTTTTTGATCTTACTGATACCGGAAGCTTCCTCAAAAATCGCGCGGCGGCCTTCCGGCTTATTGTTCAAGATCTCGTCGATCTTTCCCTGTCCGATGATGGAATAACCGTCTTTGCCCACGCCCGTATCCAAAAACAGCTCTTGGATATCCTTTAATCTGCAGGGATTGTCATTCAAGAAAAACTCACTTTCGCCGGAACGATAGATCCTTCTTTTGATCTTGACTTCCGTAAAATCGACCGGAAGCATGTTTTTGCTGTTATCCATATGCAGGACCACTTCCGCAAATCCCAAGCCTTTTTTGGCTTGTCCGCCGTTATAAATAATATCTTCCAGCCGTTCTCCCCGAATGGTTCTTACATTGCCTTCCCCCAAGATCCAGCGAACAGCATCTACGATATTGCTTTTTCCGCATCCGTTGGGGCCTACGATACCGGTGATCCCGTCTACAAACACAAATTCACTTTTTTCTCCGAATGATTTAAATCCATGCAGTTCTATACTTTTCAGCTTCATTGGCAGCACCTCATAAAAACTCACTCATCTAATTATTTTAGCATAAAGGTACAAAATAAAAAACAGTTTTCAAGGAAAACTGCCCCGAGCGCAAAACAAAATCTTTTTCATTTTGCATAAAAACAAAAAACCTGGAAACCAGGTTTTCTTCTTTTTGTTGATGTTTTATCTTTGTTCGATCATAAATTTGACCGCTGTTCTTTCTTCCCCATTGATGTCGATCTCGGTAAACGCGGGAACGGCCACCAGATCTACTCCGTTGGGCGCCATAAATCCTCTGGCAATGGCAATGGCTTTTACCGCTTGATTGACCGCGCCTGCTCCTACCGCTTGTAATTCTACCATATCATGATCCCGCATCACGCCTGCTATCGCTCCTGCAACGGCTTTTGGTTTCGATTTTACAGAAATTTTCAAAAGTGCCAAGGTATCTTCCTCCAATTCGTTTATTTGCTTCTTTTCAGATACAGTTCCCTGCATGCCTCTTTGCTATTTATAGCATATGTTTTTTCAGAAGATTCTATGATTATTTCTTCTTTTTTGAGGCTGTTATCTGTCAGAAACCGCAGCTTCAGCTGAGGAAATCCCTGTTCATAACACTTCTTTTTCTTTTGATTCAACCCGATCAGATAATGGATCCGGTCGCTAGGCGCTTTGATCGTTACGGAACCTTGTTTGATCTCTTTCAGATACGGTCTTATGATCTCTTCATAAAGCGCTTCCTTTGCCAAAAATCCCAGGGCGGGATGAAACGGTCCTGCTATAACATCTTTTTTATCGTTGATGTTTTCCGTTGTCTGCAGTCCGATCCGGATCACTTCTACATCATGCGCCGCAAACAGTATGAGGAGTTCTTTTACCAAAACTACCGTTTCTTCCAAAGAATATGGCTGATATTTTCCTTCCTGATACAGCTTTGCAAGGGGCGTGTCCCGAATCACCAAAGTAGGATAGATCCGGACTATTTCCGCCTTTGCTTTGACGATATCAAGAGCTGTTTGATAATCTTTTTCCCGGTCAGCTCCCGGCAGGCCCAGCATCATTTGATGGCCCAGCCGAAAACCAAATGCTTTGATCTGTTCGGATGCCCGCACCATGTGGCTGTTAAAATGTCCTCTGCCCGACAGGCGCAGCACCTCATCATCCGTAGACTGCACACCCAGCTCAATGGTTTTTACGCCATAAGCCTTTAATGTCCGCAAGATAGACTCATCGATCGCGTCCGGCCTGGTAGAAAGACGGATCCCCGCAAGACCGTACTTTTTGACGGCGGCCTGTCCTTCTTTTAAATAGGATTCCATGAGATTTTTTTTAAGGGCCGTAAAACTTCCCCCGTAAAAAGCCAATTCCACTTCTTGCGTTCTGTCAATGGTTTTTCTGTATTCCTGGACGATGCTTTCCACATCCTCAGGTAAAATCGCTTCTTCTCTATTCGTGATTTTATTTTGATTACAGAAAACACATTGAAAGGGACAGCCGAAATGCGGAATAAATAAAGGAATGATCACTTTACTTCGTTTTTTGCTCATGCGTATCCTTTCCGGTCAAAACTTCATAGGCCATTTTTGCCGCCTGCTGTTCGCTCATTTTTTTGCTTTTTCCCACGCCATGCCCTACTTTTTGATCCATCAAATAAAGATCTACATAAAAAACCTTATCATGA
>JAEEYS010000146.1 GCA_016288255.1 Bacillota bacterium | reverse complement strand
CCTACGGGCCCGCAATGGCTTCGACGGGGGTATCGGTGGTATATTAAGCGAGCCAAGTAACTGGTCTTGTAAAAACCGGGCATTAAAATTACTCGCAAATAAACAACAATTACTTGCTGCCTAAGTAGGTAGCTGTCCCTATTATCCGAGCCTGTAGGATGAGACGGGGCATCATATAAATCAGGATATACTTTTATCCTTGTCTGGCGGATAAAAGCGAATCTTACAGACTGGAAAGCTGTCATCCTGTCTTTGGGAGGACGGATTTCGAGATATAAAGCAAAGACTACGCTCGTAGAAAGATATATTTACGTGCTTTCGGACAGGGGTTCGACTCCCCTCGGGTCCACCATGTAAAAGTGTTATTATGATTGGGTTTCAGGCGATACGTTCAGTGTTTTGGTTACACTTTTTACCACACTTATAGAAAACAACAAATCTTGTGGGGGCATAGCTCAGCTGGTTAGAGTGCTTGCTTGACATGCAAGAGGTCGCAGGTTCGAGTCCCGCTGTTCCCACCAAAACAAAAATTAGGCCATATACTTCGGTATATGGCCTTTTTATAATAAAAATCCGGCTATACCAAAATGATACAGCCGGGCAAAACTTTCGTTTTATACATTAAAAAGATACGGTCTTTAATATCTGTTGTTCTTCTTCTACGATTTTCTTTTCTATGCTATCCACCTTTTCCGCGATTTCTTTTACAAACGCTTTATCTTTGATAGACGCCAGATTGATCTTTACATTATAGAGCGACGCCAAAACAGAAGTCCTGATCAGCATAGCCGCTATCACCGCATCCGAAGCCGCATTCCGATTGCCTTTTTTTAGCACAAATTTGACCTGCTCCATCACTTCTAAAGTTTTTTCCGCTAAGATAAGCGGCGCCAACGCTGCCTCTTTTGTTGCTTTCTCCACAGCCTCTGCCCGATAAAGCTTTTCTTCTTCTGTTTCTTTGGGCAGTCTCAAAGCAGCCATCAACGCTTCAAATACTTCCGCGTCCGCATCCATGGCAGAAAGAAAATCTTCTCTTTTCCCTTCCAAATCTACCTTTAACTGCTCCATCTCTTCTTCTACTTCCGCATAACTCTTTTTCCCAATGGTCAAACTGACCACCATCTCCGCAAGACTGACTCCTGTCGCCCCGCAAAGAGCGGCGATGCCCCCGCCTCCCGGTACGGGAGCGGAAGAACCTGTTTGTTGTAAAAATTCTTTTATGGATAACTCTCCCAGCATGATCGTATCGCTCCTATCTTTTTGCTTTTTCCTTCTTCTGTCGGTTTCACTCTTCCAAAAGGCACGGCGGCCTTCTTTTTAATGAATTTCTTTCGTATGCGTAGGCCAAAGTAAGTAATTTTGCTTCTGTAAATTGTAATCCCGTAAAGATAATATTAAACCCGTTATGATCCTTTAATCTCCCTGCCGGAACAGAGATACAAGGATTTCCCGATCTGGCCGGCGCGCTGGTGCAGCAAGGGAACACCAAAGCATCCAAATCCTTTTCCGCCAGAACCTTATCGATCCCCTCCGTCTTGGAGATCTTTCTGTCATAAAGAAGTCGGCCAATGTATTCCGGCTCCGTTAGTCTGCCGGATTTCTTGTCTGATCTTTTGATCTCTTCCTGATTGTATTTTAAACAAATTTCTTTATGTTTTTCATTAAAATCGATCAGATCCGTCAATGTATGGATCCCATGCTCATTTTCATGGGTCGCCAAATAATAATTTAATCCCGATTTAAACTCATGGCTCAGTAAAGGACTTTCTTCCATATGGAGAAGGTGCCCATATCCTTCTTTGATCTCTATTACCTGTATCCCTGCGGTTTTTATGGCCAAGATCGCTTCCTGCCACAACGCTTTTTGTTCTTCCTTGAGCGTATCGAAGTTTTCCATATAAACGCCTACCCGCATGCCTTTTGCTTTTTCCGTATCCAAAGCGGCCAAATAACTTTCCTGCTCTACAAAGGGCAGGCGGTAAGTCGCCGCGTCTTTTTCATCATATCCTCTCATGGCTTCCAACAAAACAGCCGCGTCTTCCACGGTTTTTGCCATGGGTCCTGCCGTATCCTGTGTGGAAGAAATGGGAATAATACCGGACCTGCTGATCAGCCCTACTGTAGGCTTGATCCCCACAACAGAGTTCGCTTCCGCGGGATAAATGATCGATCCGTCTGTTTCTGTGCCCACTGCCGCCGTGCAAAGATGGGCCGCCACAGCCACTCCCGAGCCGGAACTGGACCCGGAAGGCGAAATGTTTTTATCATAGGGATTCACTACTTGTCCGCATCTGGTAGAAAACCCGGAAGGGATCCCGTCTCCAAAAAAGTTTGCCAATTCCGAAAGGTTCGCTTTGCCTAAAATCACAGCACCTGCTTTTCGCAGCGCTTTTACCAAAGGCGCGTCTTCTTTTGCATAAGCGTTTTCCAAAGCGATGGTGCCTGCTGTGGTGTGCATTTTATCTCCGGTGTCGATATTGTCCTTTAATAAAATCGGTATACCATGCAGTAAACTTCTTTTCCCTTTTTTCTCCCGCTCCATATCCAGCGCTTGTGCAATAAACAAAGCATCCGGATTCAATTCCGCTACAGAATGCAGCGCGGGATCCAACCGAGCGATCCTTTTTAAATAAAACACCGTCAAATCATACGAAGTAAGACTTCCTTCGTCTATTTTTTTCTGTATTTCCCGAATCGTCCATTCTTCCACCGGATCTGCACCTCCGCTTTTTTATTCTACTCTATCATTGCCTAACATAAAAAAGATTATCCTTCTTTTTTTATTATACAATCTTTTTAGGCAGAGTAAAACAGCCTGGCCCTGTTTTTATCAAATCGTTCTTATCGGCATCTTCTTTTGGAGCTGCCATTGATTTTCTGGTCAATCATATCGTTTCATGGTATGATTAGGATAGAAAATCCATAAGGAAAGGATACGATCATGAACATTCGCTTTGCTGCCGCAAAAGACAGTTCCTCTCTTTTAAAAATTTATGAATCTTATATCGAAACTCCCATTACTTTTGAATATACCCTCCCCACTGTGGAGGAATTTGAAAAACGGATCTTGTCCATAGCGCAAGAATATCCGTATCTGGTCTGTGAAGAGGACGGAAATATCATTGGATATGCCTATGCCCATCGGGCTATGGAACGGGCGGCTTATCAATGGAACGCGGAGCTCTCGGTTTATTTGGATCCTTCGGCAACATCCCAAGGATTGGGCAAAAAGCTGTATACCATTCTGATCGATATTTTAAGGATACAAGGCATCAAAACAGTCTACGGCGTCGTAACCGTTCCCAATGAAAAAAGTGAAAAACTCCATGCTTCTATGGGGTTTCGGCGCCTTGCAGTCTATTCCGCCGCAGGATATAAATGCGGTAAATGGCATGATGTGGTATGGTTTGAAAAAGAGATCGCGCCTCATGAAGCCTCTCCCGATCCCATTCGGCCCATCTCCTCTATTGCCAAAGAAACACTGGAAGAAATGATTCGAAACGATCTATAAAACCAATAAAAAAGTCCGAAAACCGCAGGGTTCGGACTTTTTTACCGTTAAAAACT
>JAEEYS010000145.1 GCA_016288255.1 Bacillota bacterium | reverse complement strand
GGCATTCCATCGTTTACCGACAATTATTGCAGAAATGATCTTAGGAATTTCCAGCAATAAATATGTATTATTCCTCTTAATCAATATTCTTGTATTGGTTTTAGGATGCTTTATGGACACTTATGCGATCATGGTTATGGCTCTGCCGGTATTGACACCGGTTATTGCACAGTTAGGTATCGATCCTATTCATTTCGGCGTTGTATTCGTTATCAATGGGATCACAGGCATGATCACTCCTCCATTTGGGCTATGTCTTTTTTCAACGGCATCTGTCGCGAAGGTCAGATTGGAGACAATTATTAAGAAGATCTGGCCGTTCATTATATTGCAGATTATTGTCTTGCTGATATTGACGTATGTTCCGTTCTTTTCAACATGGCTGCCGTCGATTGCTGGATAATAAAAGATATGCAAGGATCTTATAAATGGTTTTAATTTAAGCATTTATTTAAGGAGGACAGTTTATGAAATTAAAAGATAGAGTTGCAATTGTTACAGGTGGCGGTTCCGGTATTGGACAAGGCATTTGTTTGGAATTGGCAAAAGAAGGAGCCAAAATAGTCGTCGTTGATGTTAGTGAAGATGGATTAAAAGAAACTGCCGATTTGTTGAAAGAATTGGATAATGATTGCCTGACAATCCAAGTAGACTTGACCAAAACGGAAGAGCTAGATAAAATAGTTGAAAAAACGGTAGAAAAATATGGTAAAATCGATATTCTGTGCAATAATGCAGGGATTTTTGATAAAAGCTGTAAATTATTGGAAACCGATGAAAAATTATATGATCTGGTAATGGCTATTAATTTAAAAGCACCGGTGATGTTATCTAAAAAAGTAATTCCGGTAATGCAAAGTATGGGTAACAAAAAAGGTGTGATTGTCAATACAGCATCTATAAACGGGTTGATTCCCAAAGGCGGCGGGATCAGCTATGTTATATCAAAACATGGTGTAATAGGATTTACAAAACGGTTAGCAGAAGAATACGGTGCACATGGGATTAGAGTTAATGCAATTTGTCCCGGACCGGTAGAAAGCAAAATGACAGCCCATATGAATCCAATCGCAGAAACATTCTCAAAGAAACGGGCAAAACCGGCTGAACTGGGAAAATTGGTAGCATATTTGGCAAGTGATGACGCAGCCTTTATCTGTGGAACGGCTGTTGTAATTGATGATGGATATAGTTTACACGACAGAGACTAATGATATCATGTTATAAGAAATATCTTTTTTAGAATCTCCTCATTTAAATCATTTAAAAAAGATCTCTATAGGTCATACGATAGAGATCTTTTTATTTTGCGCAAAAGAAAACAGTAAAACGGGAGAAAATTGACGGTTAAGAATCGGTGCGTTATGATGAGGGTAATAATAAAAAGAAAGTAAAACAGAAAGAGAAAAGGCAAGATATGTTTATTTCATCTCCTTATTTACCCAAAAACCAAGTTGCTTTGATGGCGATAGATATTCGGTTTAACGGTGAAACGCCGGGATATCCGGATCTGTCACCGCAGCTAGCCAAACGGGGGATCACTCCTTTGTATGTAGAACCGCTTGATATCCTTGATGAAGCGGTATCTTCTCATCCCGATATGCAAATGATGCCTATGGGAGGAGAGCTTATTGCGGCGGCGCCCAACGCGCCGGAATCTTTGTTCCAAAACTTAAAAAAAGCCGGATTTAAAATAATGGCAGGCTCCAAAAAGCTTGCAAGAAACTATCCTTTGGATATTGCATATAATGTTTGTAGGGTGGATAAAACGGTGATACATCCTTTTCAATATACGGATCCTTGTTTGTTGGAACAGTTTGAAAAGGAAAATTTACAGAAAATACAGGTGAATCAGGGATATGCAAAGTGTTCCGTTGCTATCCTCAATGAAAAGGCTGTCGTTACGGAGGATAGAGGGATCTATCGGAAAATGAAAGAACAGGGATTTCAAGTTTTTTATCTGGAACCGAATTACATTCGCCTGCCGGGTTTAAATACAGGATTTTTGGGTGGAAGTTCGGGACTCTATGACCCGGAAACACTGCTCGTGACCGGGAAACTTACCCATCATCCTCAATACGAAGAATTAAAAAGTTTTTTAAAAACGCAAAAAATGAGCATATTAGAGTTATCGGATGAAATCATCACAGACGGAGGCAGTTTGATCCCTCTTTTAACAAAAGATTGAAAAGGAATGGTGTATATGCAGATACTTTCCATCGGAACTTCTGTTCATTCCGACCTTTTGATGGAAAGATTACAAAAGGAATGCGCGGAGTATGAAAGAAAACAGATTCCTTTGACCGTAAAAAAAGAAAGATACGCAAAGTATGATTATTTATTTTTGGATATCGAGGAAAAACAGGATGTGAGTGGAAATCTGTTGCCGGATATCGATGAGATCAAGGATCGGGTGAAGGATATTTTAAAAAAGTTTCTGATTTGCTATTTTGAGCCGATCTATATCAAAAAGGAAATGGAAGAGGAATACTCTTATTTGGATCATAGGGAAAAAAATAAGGTATACCAATATCTTTTAAAATATAAAAAGGAAAAGATCTATCAGGAAGAAATCGCTGAGATTTTGGAAGAAAAGCTAAAGACTTATCTGGATTGGAACAATGAGATCTTATTGGATGGATTTATGCGGTTTCGGCTCAAACCGTACCAGGAAATCATGAAAGAAACACTCAAAAAAGCTTTGGAAGATTTTTTCATGGAGCAGGAATACAGGGAATTTCTTGCGCTGTTAAAACATTTTGTGGCGATCCAGGAAGCGAAATTGGAATGCGTCCACTTGGTTTTTGATGAAAAAGGACTTTTTCGGCTATATGACGATCGGTATCATAAGATCGGTTTGGAATATGTAGAGGAAGGTTTACTGACAGATGATTTGAGCATCCGCCATTATGATCTGCTGATCAGTTCTTTGATCAATATCGCGCCGAAAAAGTTAGTCATCCATAGAATAGGGAATCTTTCTTTTTTGCAGGAAGAAAGTTATAAGGAGATATTGGAAACGATAGAAGGTATTTTTCAAGACAGCTTGGAAATTTGTTTCGGATGCGAGTTTTGCAAAACTATTCTGATAAAAAATCTGAAGAATTGAAAGAATAAGAGTTGACAAATAAAAAAACTTTTTTTATGATTAGGGTATGAATAAAACGATGACAGGGAAGATGATACCGAGCCTTTTTCAGAGAGAGATCCTAAGGCTGCAAGATCTCACCAATCGGTATATGACCACCCCTTGAGTGCTAACAAGCCGGATCATTCCGTTATCAATGAGAAGAGAGAAAATATTTTTCTGAAGTAGGGTGGAACCACGAGTCTATCGTCCCTTGGGGATGATAGGCTTTTTTATTTTGATTCTGAAAAGAAAAATAAAGAAAATTACGATAGAGGAGGACATACCATGATTGTTCAAGTAACGTTGCCGGATGGCAGCAAAAAAGAAACGGAAAGCGGAAAAAGCATATTAGAGTTTATTCAGGAAAATCTAGGAAGAAGTTTGGCAAAAGACGCAGTAGTAGCAAAATTAAACGGTGAAATGGCGGAATTAAGCAGAGCGATCGAAAAGGATTCGGATTTGGAAGTGTATACTTTTGATTCTGAAGAAGGCAAAGACGCTTATCGCCATACCACATCTCATATTATGGCTCAGGCAGTGAAACGGTTGTTCGGAGAAGAAGTCAAATTAGCCATTGGACCGGCAATCAAAGACGGATATTATTACGACTTTGATACGGAACATGTCTTTACGGAAGAAGATTTTCCGAAAATAGAAAAAGAAATGGAAAAGATCATCAAAGAAGATTATCCGCTGGAACGGTTTGTGATGTCCAAAGAAGACGCACTGGCCTATTTTAAGGAAAAAGGTGAGATCTACAAAGTCGATTTGATCGAACGTCTGCCGGAAGATGAAATCATTTCTTTCTATAAACAAGGCGACTTTACGGATCTTTGCGCAGGCCCTCACGTAAAATCCACCGGCGCTGTAAAATGCGTTAAATTGATGAGTGTGGCGGGCGCTTACTGGAGAGGCGACGAAAAAAATAAAATGCTCCAAAGGATTTATGGGACAAGTTTCCCAAAACAAAAATTACTGGATGAATACATTTACAAAATAGAAGAAGCAAAGAAAAGAGATCATAGAAAATTAGGCAGAGAATTGGAACTCTTCTCTTTGGAACAGGAAGGACCCGGATTTCCTTTCTTCTTGCCAAATGGGATGATCATTCGGAATCAACTGGAAGATTTTTGGCGGAAAGAACATGTGAAACGGAATTATCATGAAATCAAAACGCCGATCATCTTGTCGGAAGATCTGTGGCATCAATCCGGTCACTATGACCATTATAAAGACAATATGTATTTTACGACGATCGACGAAAAAGGCTATGCCGTAAAACCCATGAACTGCCCCGGCGGGATGTTGGTTTATAGAAATTCTCTTCATAGCTACAGAGATCTGCCGTTAAGGACCTGTGAATTGGGGTTGGTGCATCGGCATGAAATGTCGGGCGCTTTGCATGGACTTATGCGGGTAAGATGCTTTACCCAAGACGATGCCCATATTTTTATGGCTTCCGAACAGATCAAAAGCGAAATCATCGGCGTTATCGATTTGATCGACTATGTCTACAGTATTTTCGGATTTAAATATCATGTGGAATTGTCCACGAAACCGGAAGATTCCATGGGCAGTGATGAAATTTGGGAAATGGCTACAAACGCGTTGATCGAAGCATTGGAAGAAAAAGGATTGGATTATGTGATCAATGAAGGAGACGGTGCTTTTTACGGCCCGAAGATCGACTTCCATGTGGAAGACGCCATTGGAAGAACGTGGCAGTGCGGTACCATCCAATTAGACTTTTTGATGCCGGAACGGTTTGATTTGACCTATGTAGGCGCAGATGGAGAAAAACATCGTCCGGTCATGCTGCACCGAGTTGTTTTTGGCAGTATCGAACGGTTTATCGGGATTTTGATCGAACATTTTGCAGGTGCTTTTCCGCTGTGGCTGGCGCCGGAACAAGTAAGGATCTTGCCGGTATCGGATGAACAGGTTCCTTATGCGGAAAAAATAGAAGCGCTGTACAAGGAAAAAGGATTGAGAGTATCCATTGACAGCAGAAATG
>JAEEYS010000144.1 GCA_016288255.1 Bacillota bacterium | reverse complement strand
ATGACCATAATGTCTCCGGGAGAAAAACTTGTATTGATCCCCCCTGCCGCATTGGTCACTACCATATTTTTCAGTCCCAAAGATTTCATCACGCGGATAGGATAAACGATATCCGCCATATCATACCCTTCATAGCGATGGAACCTGCCCTGCATCAGTAGGAAGGATCTCCCTTCCAAATAACCGAACACCAATTGACTTTTATGGCTTTCCGCAGTCGAAGTCAAAAAGAACGGGATCTCATGATAAGGGATGATGATCTTGTTTTCGAAATAATCCGCAAAATCTCCCAGTCCCGATCCTAAGATCACAAAAGTTTCCGGTATTTCCGGTATCTTGTTTTGAATGAATCCTGCTGTTTTTTTGATTTGATCCAATATCATTTTTCTATTCCCTCCAGCAATTCCTGATAGAAACTCACTGCTCCAAAATCTTCTTCTATCCCAAAAATATCCGCAATGGTAGCTGCCGCGTCGCTGTAAGAAGCTCTGATCCCCAAACTTTTTCCTTCTTTGATCCCTTTATGATAAACCAGCAAAGGTACATATTCTCTGGAATGATCTCCCGATATCGTAGTAGGGTCGCAGCCGTGATCTGCTGTGATCATCAATAAGTCTTCTTCTGTCATCTTATCCAGAACTTGCGTCAGTTCCTGATCAAATTTTTCAAGCGCTTCGCCATATCTTTTATAGTCATTCCGATGCCCGTACAGCATATCAAAATCCACCAGATTGGTAAAAATAAGGCCTTCTTTTTCTTCTTCCATCTGTTTTAATGTCACTGCCATACCATCCGTATTGTCTCTGGTATGGATCTCTTTGGTAACGCCTTGTCCCGCAAAGATATCGCTGATCTTGCCGATCGCCACTACAGACAATCCTTTTTCTTTGATCTTATCTAAAACAGTCGGTTTCGGCGGTTTGACGGAAAAATCTCTTCTGTTTTTTGTGCGGGTAAAATTTCCCTTTTCACCGATAAAAGGCCGTGCGATCACACGCCCTACATTATGGGGCGTCACCAAGATTTCCCGAGCAATCTGACAAATTTCATATAATTTTTCCAGCGGGATCACTTCTTCATGGGCCGCGATCTGAAATACGCTGTCTGCGGAAGTATACACAATGGGGCGTCCCGTTTTCATATGCTCTTCTCCCAGCTCTTCAATGATCGCCGTACCGGAAGCAGGTTTGTTCCCCAATACCTTTTTCCCGATCGCTTCTTCAAAAGGCTTGATCACTTCGTCCGGGAATCCTTCTGCATAAGTGGGAAACGGTTTATCCGTTACGATCCCCGCGATTTCCCAGTGTCCGACAGTCGTATCCTTTCCGTTCGATTTTTCTGTCATTTTGCCATAAAATCCTTTGGGATGCTCTACCACTTCAACGCCCTTAATCGGCGTATCCCGTATAATATTGGAAAGGCCGAAACTTTCCATATGGGGCACATGGAGTCCTCCGTTTGCTTTTGCGGTATTATATATGGTATTGCTGTATTCATCATCAAATTTTTCATAATCCGGCAAGGAACCGATCCCTGCGCTGTCCAAAACGATCAAAATCACTCTTTGAAACATTTTGATCACTCCTTTCTGTGTTTATGTATTCGTTGTAATTATTGTAATCTCTGTTTTTTATTTTTTCAAGGTTCCCTTTTTCTCGTGATCAAGCTCTGGGATGTGTATGTTTATAAACGTCTTTAATGGTTTGATTGGTCACATGGGTATAGATTTGTGTCGTGGAAATATCCGCATGCCCCAGCATTTCCTGCACAGCTCTTAAATCCGCTCCGTTTTCCAATAGATGCGTCGCAAAAGAATGCCGCAGTGTATGCGGTGTGATGTTTTTTGTGATACCGGAAGCAGTCGCATATTTTTTAAGTATTCCCCAGTAGCCTTGCCTGGTCAAAGGGTTCCCTTTTCCGTTGACGAACAGTACCGGTCCCGACAAAGGCCCCGTTAACTTGTTTCTTCCCCTTAAAAGATAATCTTCCACACTTTTTAAGGCGATCTTCCCTACGGGAATGATACGTTCCTTGGAGCCTTTTCCCATACAGCGCACATAACCCATTTCCAAATTCACATCGGAAATCTTTACCTGGATCACTTCACTGACACGCATCCCCGTAGCATAAGTCAGCTCCAGCATCGCTTTGTCCCTCAGCCCCAGCGGCGTAGTCAGATCCGGCTGTTCCAGCAGATTTTCCACTTCTTGAATTGATAAGACAGAAGGCAGTTTCTTTTCTTTTTTGGGCTGATCCAAATATTCCGTCGGATCTTTTTCCAAATACTCTTCTTGGATCAAATAATGATAAAAGGATTTCAAGCAAGAGATCTTTCTGGCAATGGAGGTCTTTTTCATCCCGCTGTCCGTGAGCATGGCAATATAATGAAGGATCTCTGTTTTTGTCACTTTTAAGACAGAATCCATCCGATATTCCTCTTCCAAATAAAGGCAATACTGTTCCATATCGCTGCTGTAGGAACGGATCGTTGCTTTTGAAAGACCTTTTTCTACCGTTAAAAACTCCAAGTATTCTTCTATGACCCGCAAAGAAGCAGCCGGAAATCTTGTTTTTCTCTCCTCTGTCTCTTTCCTTTGGTTGATTTTTTTTTCTTGGCTCTCCATAGTATCTCTTATGCAGTCCTCTCTCATACTCTTGTTTCCTATCTTTAGGGTCCTCTTTTTCCCTTGAGGGCAAACCCCGTTCTTTCATAAAAAAATAGGAAAGAGTTTTCTCTTTCCTATTATTATACAAGAAGTTGATTTGATTGATAAGTCTTTTCTGGTTTATCCCAAAACGCTGTATATATCGTAATATTCCATACCAAGCGCATCCGCAACAGCTTTATAAGTCACTTTACCGTCAATGACATTGACGCCTTTTGCCAAAGCTTCGTTTTCTTTAATCGCTTTCACATACCCTTTGTTGGCGATCTGCAAAGCGTAAGGCAGTGTGGCGTTGGTCAAAGCCAAAGTAGAAGTTCTTGCTACAGAGCCCGGGATATTGGCAACCGCATAATGCACAACACCGTATTTTTCATAAGTCGGATTGGTATGTGTGGTCACTCTGTCGCTGGTTTCAATGGAACCGCCCTGGTCAATGGCAACATCAATGATCACAGAACCCGGTTTCATCGCCTTTACCATATTTTCTTTCACCAATTTCGGCGCTTTCGCTCCCGGGATCAGTACCGCCCCGATCACCAGATCCGCGTCTTTTACCGCGTTTGCGATATTATAAGAATTTGACATCAATGTCTTTACGTTTCCTTGGAACAGTTGGTCAATCTCTACCAATTTTTCTGTATTGATATCGATCACGGTAACATCGGCTCCCAATCCATAAGCGATCTTAGCAGCGTTGGTCCCTACCATGCCGCCGCCGATAATGACCACTTTGCCCGGTAAAACACCCGGAACGCCGGATAACAAAACACCTTTGCCGCCTTGCCGTTTTTCTAAGAATCTCGCGCCGATCTGGGGAGCCATTCTGCCTGCGATCTCACTCATGGGCGTCAAAAGCGGCAAAGACCGATTCGGAAGCTGTACTGTTTCATAAGCGATCCCAACGACCTTATCTCTTATCAGCGCTTTTGCCAATTCCGGTTCCGGCGCCAAATGAAGGTAGGTAAATAAAATCTGTCCTTCATGGAATAAATCATATTCTTCTGGAAGCGGTTCTTTTACTTTTATGATCATTTCCGACCGATCGAACAGTTCTTTTTTACAGGAAACCATGATCGCTCCCGCTTCCACGTACTCTTCATCCGTAAATCCACTGCCTTCTCCCGCAGACACTTCGATCAAAACCGTATGACCTGCCGCTAAAAAGGCTTCTACTCCTGCCGGTGTAAGAGAAACTCTAAATTCATTATCTTTTATTTCCTTTGGTATCCCAATAATCATCTATAAGTCCTCCTTCATTTCTTTCACTTCACTTACCATAATGAATTTTAAAGTAAAAGTCAAGATAAGAGTCCCTGCAATAAGTTCAGCAATTTCGGCATAAAAAAAGCTTCCGAAAAGGAATAAATCCCGAGGATCATAATGCTAAATAAAAATAATAATGCATAGCTCCATGATAAGTTTTTGTTATACTTTCTTCCAAAAGTGTTCTTATTGGTGGAAGACTGAAAAAAACTGCTTGTACTGATATAAACTAAAATAGGCAAGATCACCAGGTTTTGCGGTAAAAAAACAAGAAGGGTAAAAAGGAATCCTTTTATCATCCATGCCTTGATAAAAAAAGAAGTGGTAAATCCCATAATGAGTCCTTTCAAAAAGACCAAGAACAAGATCAAAGGTCTTCCCTGTTTGAAAAATCCAAAAAGCCAAATCATAAAAAAGAAAAATCCATAGATCAAGAAACTATGCAAAAAAAGATATTTTGTTCCGTATTCTTTCAGGTGATTGTTTACTAAAAAGGTCTTGAAATAAGCTGTCATTCGTGCTGTTTCCTGAGAATCGATATATAGGATCATGGCAGAGCCCGCGATAATGCCCAAAAACAGCAAAACCAGGATCCATTTTATTGTTTTATCGTTTTTTCTAAAAAACAGTTCCAGCTTCCATACCGTTTTTTGCACAAAAAATCACCTCTTTTCACTATATTCGAAAAATAGAGGTGATATGCTTGCCAAAGGGTCAGACTATTCAGATAAGGTAAAATACGCAAAAAGAGCCGCCACCGTTTTCGCGTCCTCCACATACCCTTTCTTGATTTTGTCCAATATTTCTTCTTTGGTAAAAGAAAACACTTCGAT
>JAEEYS010000143.1 GCA_016288255.1 Bacillota bacterium | reverse complement strand
CGCCAAGTATAGCTTTATTGCGGAAACCGCTACCATGACTATCCATCCCGTCAGATTGACGGGATTGGTGATCAGCGTGCCCCAAACCTATGATCATCTGGACAAAATGCAGGACAGGATCATCAAATTCGTGACAAATCATTCCAATATTACAGAAGACAAATTTCGAGAATTGATGTTCAAGATAGGCGAACTGGCCAGAGATGTGGGTACGGTAGTGATCGGAGAAGAAGCGGTAAAAACAGGGCTGATCCATGAGATCGGCGGGTTGAGCCAGGCGATCCGAAAACTGCGGGAGATGATCGAAGAAGAGGAGAAAAAGGAACTTTCGGAAAAGGAAGAGGAGTGTGATGAAACATGATCTTATACACGCCGCTTCCCATAGAACTGGTCACAAAAGGGATAGAGGATCTGCCGAAAACACAAGAGCTTACTTATCACGGCGTTTTGATGGAAGTCAAACCGCTTTCCTTCGGCAGCGCGAAGATCGTCAAGGTCATCAGTACCGATCCGAAAGATTATTTAAAATATACGCCGGGAGAGATCATACAGTATGAAGGAACCGAGTCTCACGGATAAGACCCAATGATACAATAAAAATGGCGCTGCGGCTGATTTCGGGCAGATAGGCAGCGCCTTTTCTTTGCGGAAAACAGAGGGAAAAGAGGGCGCTGCAAAACCGAAAGGACAGGCTTGCGGTTTGTGTTCCGCCGACGGAAACGGTATAATATAAGTAAAGTTGATGGCGAAGTATTTGTGCGCGATGGAAACAGAGCTAAATGGGCCGACAGGCAAGTTGTCACAGACCATTTATAAACTATTTAAAGAGGAATATATAAAAAGAAAATGATGTTACCAGATAATCTTCAAGAAGAATATAATCGACTGGCTCAGGAATTTTTTGATTTAATTGGTGATGATGAAGAATGTACCGATGAGATGGGCTCACAATACATTTTAGAACATGGCTCTCCAGCATTAGTTGAAGCTATAACGAATTTTCAAAAAGAAAAAGAAGAAGCATTAAAAAAGGGAATTATAATCGACTAGCCGCCGACATGGCGGTTTTTTCATGAAAAACGTTTTGTGACGGACTTTTTTACGCCTTTCTATGATATACCTTGAGAAGAATGCTTTTTTGTTGTATTATATAATAGAGAAGGTATGTATATCAGTAAAATCAGAAAAAGATGACTGCTAAAAAACAAAGGTCATATCATTATATGCTGCAAAACACGGGAGGACAGAAGATTGAATTATCTAGAAACGGTATTTTTGGGGATATTACAGGGTATCACGGAGTTTTTGCCCATCAGCAGCTCCGGCCATTTGGTCATTTTTGAAACACTGCTCCATATCAAACAGCCGGGGGTCGTATTTGAGCTGGCTGTACATATCGGAACACTGCTTTCTGTAATAGTGGTTTTTTACAAAGATATTTTAGCACTTGTTGCGGAGTTTTTCTCTTTTTTGAAGGATCTCTTTACACTGCGGTTCAAAAAAGCGTTTTCCGGCAGAAAACCGGATCGAAAACTCATGTTTTTGCTCATTGTTGCTTCGATTCCCACTGCGGTGATCGGATTATTGCTAGAAGATTATTTTGAACGGTTTTACAGTTCACTGCTTTTTGTAGGGATCTTTTTGATCATTACTTCTATACTGCTTTATTCTACCAGAAGCATGAAAAACGGCAGAAAACGCATGGAACAGATCAGCTATGTGGATGCTTTGGTAGTAGGCGTTGCGCAGGGATTGGCTATTGCACCGGGGATCTCCAGATCAGGTTCTACGATCAGTACCGGTCTTTTAAAAGGATTTCAGCAGGAAGCAGCCGCGCGGTTCTCTTTCCTACTTTCCATACCGGCTATTGGCGGCGCCGCTCTTTTAAAAATAGGTGATTTTATGGAAGCGATCGCCACAACGCCGAATATCACTTCTACTTTATTGATCGGTATGGTCGTTTCCTTTATATCCGGCATTTTTGCTTTGAAATTCTTATTGAATTTGCTGAAAAAAGGAAAGCTGAGCGTGTTTGCTTATTACTGCTTTGTTGTGGGCGTATTGACCATTGTTGCCTCTTTTATTTTATAAAGTAAAGGAAAACAAAATAGAATGAAAGAAAAAAAGACAGGAAAACGGAATAATACAAAATCCAGACAGAAAAAACAAGAAAAAGACCCGAAAGCGAAAGGACTGCAGTCCAAGATCATTGGCGCCGCCGTTTTTTTGGTTGCTCTTTTTATCATGATCAGTTTTTTTGCAAAAGATTATACGGGAGTGATCGGCGACTTTTTCTATAAAATATTTAATTTCACCTTTGGGTTCACCGCCTTTTTGATGTGCTTATTGGCCATGATCTTAAGCGTATTTCTCATAACGGATTCTTTGTCCTTGAAGAAAGGGATCGGACTCATTGTTTTGGCTTTGGCCATTACCATGGCGTTTGAATTTTTTGACGGCAATATCGAATGGGCCGATGCGACGCTCAATCAGCCTTACGCGCAGTATTTTTATAATACGCCTACCTATGGCGGCTTTGTAGGTTTCTTGTTGGACTTTGTTTTTACAAAACTGATAGGAAATATCGGCGTGGTGATCCTTTTTATCGTCTTGTTCCTGGTAGGATGCGTTTTGGCGTTTGATCTCAGCGTAACAGACTGGATCAAAAAATCAAAGGACAGCGAGAAAGAAACGGTGACAAAGAAAGAAAGCTGGTTTTCAAGGAGAAAAGCGGCAAAAGAAGCAAAAAAAGAACCGGTTTTTGATAACGGACAAGCTTATCCGGCTTCTTTCTCCCAAGATACCATGATAGTGAACGGTCAGGAAGAAATAAAAATACAGACGGGATTGACCAGCCAGCCGAAATTCGGCGTTACGACCGAACCGGCTTATCATAGAAAAAGAAAAAGCAGGGAAGAGGAAGAAACTTCTTTTCCTATTACAAAAGAAGAACAAAAACGGGAAGAAGAGAGAAAAGAAGAAAGAATTCGGGAAGAAAAAAGAGAGGATACTTCCGCTGTATTTGTAACGGATATCACAGCCAAAACGGATCATGCGCCTTATATCTTTCCTCCTTTGGAACTGTTGAAACGAGGGAGAGGCCAGAGCAAAAGCGCAAATGATAAGATCATCGAAACAGCCAAAAAATTGGAAGACACTTTGGAAAGCTTTAATGTAAAAGCAAAAGTAACGGCCGCTTTTCAAGGGCCCAGTGTCACGAGATATGAATTACAGCCGGAATGGGGCGTAAAAGTAAGCAAGTTTTTGAATCTGAGTGATGATATCGCTTTGCGTTTAGCGGCAAAAACCATTCGTATCGAAGCGCCGATCCCGGGTAAATCGGCTATTGGGATCGAAGTGCCGAATGAAAGCCGGGACATGGTGACCATTCGGGAGATCATTGACAGCAAAGCGTTCAAGAATATCAAGACCAATCTGCCTTTGACTCTGGGTAAGGATATCACAGGGGTGCCCATTATTGAAGACCTGACCAAAATGCCGCACATTTTGATCGCGGGATCTACCGGAAGCGGAAAAAGCGTGGGATTGAATACCATTATTACAGGGATCTTGTATAAATCTTCTCCCGCGCAGGTAAAGATGATCTTGATCGATCCTAAGATGGTGGAATTTTCGAATTATAACGGCATACCTCATTTGGTATCGCCCGTGGTGACCGATCCCAAACAAGCCATTACGGCGCTGAATTGGGCAGTGCATGAAATGACCAGAAGATATAAACTGTTTTCGGAATGCGGCACCAAAGATATTTTGGGATACAACGGTAAAATGACCTCTGAAGAAGAAAAGCTGCCTTATATCGTAGTCATTATAGACGAATTGGCGGATCTGATGATGGTGGCGCCTTCCGATGTGGAAGATGCGATCATTCGTTTGGCGCAGATGGCCAGAGCGGCAGGGATCCACCTGATTATCGCGACACAAAGACCGTCTGCGGAAGTCATTACGGGGTTGATCAAGTCCAATGTGCCTTCCAGGATCTCCTTTATGGTGTCTTCACAGCTGGATTCCCGTATCATTTTAGATACCGGCGGCGCGGAAAAACTCTTGGGAAACGGGGATATGCTCTTTATGCCGGGCGGCGTACAGGAACCGATACGGATACAAGGACCGTTTATTTCCGAAAAAGAAGTGGAAAGTATCGTTGAGTTTATCAAATACAATAACGGAGAGGCGCGGCAAAAAGTCGACTTTAAAGCAGAAGCCAAAAGAGAAGAAGAGGAAAAAGCGGCAAACAACGACGACAAGGATACGCTTTTTGTACAGGCAGGCACGATCATTATCGAAAGCAACCAAGCTTCCGCTTCCATGCTGCAGCGAAGGCTCAAAGTAGGATATGCCAGAGCGGCCAGGATCATTGATCAGCTGGAAATGGACGGCGTGATCGGACCTTTTGAAGGCAATAAACCGAGAGAAGTCTTGATGACATTGGATGAATTCCACGAAAAATACTTGGGACAGGAAGAGTAGCCACGCTAGAAGGTTTGAGAATAAGAAAAAAAAGAAGACAGTGAAGCGATAAAATATAGAAAAAATTGGGTATATTAAAGAAAAAGAGGAAGGAAAACAGTAAGAAAAACAAAAGTGTAAGGTGTGACACAAAAGATAAAAAGAAAACGGATTTGAGGGTTTCATGATTTTGTGACAAAAAAGGACGTTTTAAAGCAGAACAGTTGTCAAAAAAATCTTTTGATAGAAGAGGATAAAACAGGTGGTGAAAAAGAATGCGAGAAGTGGGAAACCTTTTAAAAGAAGCGAGAGAAAACAAAGGACTGAGTATTGATGACATATATGAAAAAACAAAGATAAGCAGACGGTTTTTACGGGAAATGGAAAAAGGAAATTTTGACCGTTTGCCTGCGGAGCCGGTTTACATCAAAGGATTCATTCGAAAATACTGTGAAGTGGTAGGGATCCCTTCTTATGATGTAGTGGCTATGTATGAAAAAACACTGCCGAAATCGGAATTTTCCATTCAGGACAGTCAGGAATTGAAAGACGATTTAAAACGAAAAGAAGTGGCAAGACCAAACATCGCATACGCAAACGATGATCTGTCGGAAGACAGGGATATCGAAAGAGGCTATGAGCATACCGGCCGAAAAATCAAACAGTACTATCGGCCGGCAAGAAAAAAGAATCATAAGTTGATGATCAACCTTGTGACCATCGGTATTTTGATTTTGATAGCGGTTTATCTGTTTTGGGGGACCGATCTTTTTGGGAAAAGCAAAGACGCTATCAAAGAGCCGGATGAACAAACACAGGAGCAGCAAAATACTTCTGACGAAAACAAGGATTCCGCTTTGGATGATGGGGAAAAGCAAGACCAAGATACAGCTTCCATGCCAGAAGAGACCGATTTTAGAGAAGTGACCGTAACGGCGGAAGAAGGCAAAGCCGACGCGTATTTGGTATCCGGTGTAGAAAAAATGGAACTGAGGATGGAAATAGCGGAAGGTAAAGAATGCTGGATGAGCATCAAAAGCGACGGAGAAAATGTGTTAAAGAAAACTTTGGGCAGCGGGGAATCCTTTGAAACGGAAGGAACGGAAGAGCTTCGGCTGAATCTGGGAAATCCGACGGCTGTAAAAGTGATTTTAAATGGCAAGGATTTAGGTTATTTTGAAGGAACGAAGGCAAGAGTCTTTACGTATAAATTGGAAAACTAGAAAGGATATTGAGGATGTCTAAAACGGTGGGGTTCGTATCCTTGGGCTGCGCTAAGAACCTGACAGATACAGAAACGATGATGGGGATTTTGGAAAAAGAAGATTATGAGATCACGAACGATTTCACAAAAGCGGATATCGTCATTGTCAACACCTGCGCTTTTATCAATGACGCAAAGACAGAATCCATCGATGAGATACTGGAGATTGCGGAATGGAAGCAGACCAGAGATATCAAACTTGTGGTGGGAGGCTGTTTATCCCAGCGGTATTATAAAGAGCTTCGGGAAGAGATACCGGAAGTGGATCTATGGATCGGCACCACCAGTTTTCCGCAAATCGCGGAAGCTTTAAAAAAACTGGAAAGCGCAAATGGAGAGTCCGGTCAGGTTTGTATTGCGGATATTGAGGATACCATTCCGGAATTGCTGCCGAGAAGGGGGACGACCCCTTTTTATACGGGGTATTTAAAAATATCGGAAGGCTGCAGCAATCATTGCACCTACTGCGTGATCCCTTCGATCCGGGGCCGCCACAAAAGCAGGCCCAAAGAAGCGATCCTTTCGGAAGCGGAAACCTTGATCAAAAACGGTGTGAAAGAATTGATCTTGATCGGGCAGGATCTGACCCAGTACGGCTCTGATCTAAACGGATCCGAAACCTTGGCTTCTTTGCTGACGGAACTGGCAAACCTTGCGGGTGACTATAAAATACGTCTTTTATATTGTTATCCCAACGGCATTGACGACACATTGATCGATG
>JAEEYS010000142.1 GCA_016288255.1 Bacillota bacterium | reverse complement strand
CGTTGGAACTTAATACTTCCGATACCACACGGATGGTATAAGGAAAATCTTCTACCGGTGGGATCATGGATTCCAATGCCCGTTCCGCCAAAGCGCCATGGCCGATCTCTCTTCTGCCGGGGCTTCTCATAGGTCTTGCTTCCCCTACGCTATAGGGCGGGAAATTATAATGGTGCATATACCGTTTGTTGTCTTCCAGTCCCAACCCGTCGATGATCTGCACATCGCTTTTTGCTCCCAAAGTCGCAATGGACAGCACTTGGGTCTGCCCTCTTTTAAAGAGGCCGGAACCGTGTACACGGTTTAACAGCCCTACTTCGCATGTGATCGGTCTGATTTCCGTCAATTTTCTTCCATCCGGTCTGATCCTTTCTTCCCGGATCATTTTTCTTACAGTCTGTTTTAATATTTTATCAAAGGCTTCTACGATAAACCCTTCGTCTTCCGGATACTGTTCCAAAAAATGTGTCATCACTTTTTCTTCTACAGCGTCCATAGCGGTTTGCCTTTCGGTTTTTTCATAAATACCGCAGGCTTCTCTTAAATCATTGCCTAAGAATGCTTTCATTTCTTCGATCATTTCATCCGGTACAACCGTCAAAGGATATTCTTTCTTTTCTTTGCCCACTTGACTGATCACGTCTTCTTGGAAGGCGATGATTTTTTTGATTTCTTCGTGGCCTGCCATAATAGCTTCTAACATCATATCTTCGGAAACTTCATTGGCTTCCCCTTCTACCATCATCACCGCATCTTTTGTGCCGGCTACAACCAAATGCAAAACGCTTTCTTCTCTTTGTTTCAGATCCGGATTGACCACGATTTGATCACCGATCAATCCCACTTGTACAGCGCCGATAGGTCCGCCAAAAGGAATATCGGAAATGCTCAAAGCCATAGAAGCGCCGTTCATGGCAACGATATCCGGCTGGTTTTCCTGGTCTACGGAAAACACGGTAGCAACAACTTGCACATCATTGCGAAATCCTTTGGGGAACAAAGGCCTGATCGGTCTGTCGATCAAACGAGAGGTTAAAATCGCTTTTTCGCTGGGTCTGCCTTCTCTTTTCAAAAACCCGCCGGGGATCTTCCCTGCCGCATACATCCGTTCTTCAAAGTCTACCGTAAGAGGAAAAAAGTCGATCCCTTCTTTGGGTTTTTTGGACGCGCAAACCGTGACTAAAACCGCAGTATCGCCATAACGAGCCATTACGGCACCATTGGTCTGTTCTGCAAATTTATCCACTTCTATCGAAAAATTTCTTCCGCAAAAGTCTGTTTGAAATATTGCCAAAATCGTTTACTCCTTTCAAAATCTATCTTTTGGATTCTTTTATGACCTCATCCATGCTTGTCTCATGGAGCTATTTTAAAAAAGAGTGGGCAAATCTCCCACTCTTTTTGTACACTATTTTCTTAAGCCAAGTCTTTGAATAATCGATCTGTATCTTTCAATGTCTTTACTTTTTAAATAGTTCAATAATCCTCTTCTTTTCCCAACCATTCTTAAAAGACCGCGTCTGCTGTGGTGATCTTTTTTATGATATTTCAGATGTTCGTTCAAATGGTTGATTTTTTCCGTTAAGATCGCGATCTGTACTTCCGGTGAACCGGTATCGCTTTCATGGGTCCTATACTGCGCAATGATATCCTGTTTTCTTTCTTCTACTTTTGACATAATGACTATGCCCTCCTTTTTCATAATAGTCCATTTACCAAGGTGATCGTCGGAGATTCGATCTGCTTCGTAAATGGTAGTGAATCGAATAGTCGTATTTCTATTTTATTCGAACTATTCCTGAACATACCTCTATATTTTAACATAGGAAATCATATTTGTAAACTAATTTTATGCATTCCCGCCGTTTCCAGATCCCGATTGATCTGCTCTGCCAATTCTTTTGCGCTGCCAAACTTTCGCTCTCCTCGAATAAAGCGATTAAAATAGATCGTCAGCTCTTTTTCGTAAATATCTTCCTCAAAATCGCAAATATAAGCTTCGATATGGATCTGCTCCTGCCCAAAAGTAGGGTTGATCCCTACGTTCAAAAGGCTTTTGTATATCGTATCGTCATACAAGACCTCTGCGCTGTAAACGCCCCGTTTCGGCAGCACTTGATCTTTGTGGGGAAATACATTGGCAGTGGGAAATCCTATTTTTTTGCCAAGTCCTTTTCCTTTTTTTACCGTGCCGGTGATGGAAAAAGCTCTTCCCAACATTTGGTTGGCCAGGTCGATTTTTCCTTCTTCGATACAGTTTTTGATCTCTGTGCTGGAAATGACCTTCCCATCCAGCATGATCGGGTCTACGATCGTCGCCTTATATCCGTATTGGAGCGCCAGCTCTTTCAAAACCGCCGCGTCGCCTTTTCCCAAATGGCCGAATCTGTAATTAAACCCTACAACGATCTCCTTTACTCTCAAGCTGTCCAAGAGCTTTTCCAAAAAAGACAAATAGGGCATTTCACTGAACTCTTTTGTAAAAGGAATCACAAAAAGATAATCTATTTCCGACATGCCCAGCATGCGGAACCGTTCTTCCCCCGGGGTAATAAACTTTATGACTTCCTCTTTTTTGGAAAAAAGCGTCACAGGATGAGGATCAAACGTCATGATCGCTTTTTTCTGGCAATCAGACTGTTTTAAGGTTTGGATCAGTTTGTCATGTCCCAAATGGCATCCGTCAAAATTGCCCAAGGACAAAGCCAAACTGTCATAATCCGGATAAAATTTGTCTATGTCATGAATCACTCTCATATCTACCCGTCTCCGCTACTTCACTTAAATTTTTAAAAATCTTATAGGAATCGGAAGAAATGGTCTTGCCCAAAGCGACTGCTTCCCTCTTTTGATCAAACAGCAAAAGAAGCGTATCTTTTTTTTGTTTGGTCTTTAACGGCATCGCAAGTCCATTTAACAGCCGTCTTATCTCCGTTTTCGTCAGGGTGATCTGCTCCAGATCCCGAAAGACTTGTTCTATAGGGCACAAACAATCCTCTAAGTTCGCTTTTTCTTTGAGCATCTCCAAAGGCCACGCATCTTCGATACAAAAACAATTGACCCTGGTCCGAATCAAAAAAGACATATACGCTGCCGTGCCGCATTCTTTTCCAATATCGGCTATCAATGTCCTGATATAAGTGCCGCTGGAACAAGTGACATCGATCACCGCTTTTTCTTTTGTAAACCGTACCAAAGAGATCCCATAAATAGTCACTTTCCGCTTCGGACGTTCGATCTCCTGCCCTTTTCTGGCCAGCTTATATAAAGTCTGACCACCCACTTTGACCGCAGAAGTCATAGGAGGAACCTGCTCGATCTCTCCTATAAAACGATCCAAAACAGAAAGAAAGGTTTCTTTGTCCGGTCTTTCTTCCGACGTTTCCAAAATATTGCCATAGCTGTCTCCACTGTCTGTCGCTGTACCAAAGGTCATTTCCGCCCGATAGGTTTTGGTAGAATCCATCACATAAGACGATACCCGGGTCGCTTTGCCGATACAGATCGGCAATACGCCCGAAGCGCCTGGATCCAGCGTTCCCGTATGGCCCACTTTATCCAAACGGTAGGTTTTGCGGATATGATTTACCACGTCATGAGAAGTCATTCCTACCGGTTTTAATACGTTCAAAATCCCTTTCATTTTATCATATCCCTTATTTCCGACAGTACCATGGAGATCGTCTGATCCAGTTTTCCTTCTATTACCGCGCCGGCAGCCCGTTTGTGGCCGCCGCCGTGGAATCGGCTGGCCAATTCTCCCACATCAAATCTATCCTCTTCCGACCGAAAAGATAGGTTCGCCACATCTTTTTCCATTTCTCTGAACAATACCGCCACTTTATGCGGCACGATCCTCAGCAAATAGCTGACCAGCCCGTCAAAATCCGGCCCGGACAGCTGGTGCTTTGTAATAAAATCATGATCTACACTGATCCAGATCAAAGTGTCTTGTTCCGAGTGATAATTGCTCAAAATGTATCCCAATAATTTTGCGCTCTTTTGATCCATTTCGTCAAACAAGATCTTGGGCACTACCGTATGGTCAAAACCGACTTCTTTTAATTTTGACGCGATCAAAAAAGTATCTTTTGTCACATTGGAAAATTTGAAGTTTCCCGTATCCGCGGATATGGCGCTGTAAAGACAAAATGCAATCTCTTTTGTCAGATCCCGTCCCCATGCTGCAAAAAGCCGAAATACGATCTCGCCGGAAGCGCTGGCGGAGGGATCGATGATATTGATATCCCCAAAAGGCTGTCCGGAAGCATGATGGTCTATATCGATCACAAAGGGACAAAGATCCGTTTGGAAATCTCCGTGCCGTTCCTTGTCGCCGCAGTCGATCGAGACCAAAAGTCTGCCTTTGATCCTGTCTTTTTCTTCAACCTGTACCCAACCCTCTTTTTCTACATAGCGGGTAATGAAATCATATTTTCCCGCTACGGAATCGTTTTGAATCCAAACTACATCTTTTCCGCATTCTTTGAGCATCAGGTACATAGCTGCCGTTGACCCCAATGCGTCCGCATCGGGATTGATATGACAGATCAAAGCGATTTTATCCTCTTCTTTTATTTTTTGGATCGCCAAATCCATTTCAAGCATATTAGGATCGTTCTTCATCTTCTTTTCTCACTTTATCGATCAATCTTGACATATCCATTGCGTATTCCATAGACTTATCCAGCACAAAACTGAATTCCGGCGTGAACCGAAGCTTCACTTTGCTGCCCACTTCTTTTCTGATATATCCTTTTGCGCTGTTCAAGCCGTTTAATACGTCTTCCGCTTTCGCATCATCCAAAACGCTGACATACACTTTCGCATATTTAAAGTCCGGTGTGACCAGCACATGGGTGATCGTCACCAGGGAATCTTTTAGCCTGGGATCCTTCATCCCTTTTTCCAAAAGATCGCTGATGACTTTTTTGATTTCTTGTCCTACGCGTCTTAATCTTAATTCTGACATTTTCCTTTTCCTCCCTCTATACCAAACCTGTCGCAACATCAGTAATCATACCGGGAGATTCCGCTTCTACAAACCGGGTCACTTCTGAGATCACCTGATCTACATGCTTTCTGTCATTTGAGATCATAGACATCCCAATGACCAGGTACTCTTTGCTGTCCATACGGTCCAATTCACAAACGGAAATATTGAACCGTTTTCGGATCTGATTCAAAAATCGTTTTACGATACTTCTTTTTTCTTTTAGCGATTCTACGCCAAACAGCT
>JAEEYS010000141.1 GCA_016288255.1 Bacillota bacterium | reverse complement strand
AACCATTTCTTCGATTCTGGCCGGATGGATCCTGCCGTCTGTGATCAATTTTTCCAAAGTCAATCTCGCTACTTCTCTTCTGATCGGATCGAACCCGGATAAAATCACAGCTTCCGGTGTATCGTCAATGATCAGATCGACCCCGGTCAAAGTTTCCAAAGTTCTGATGTTTCTGCCTTCTCTGCCGATGATCCTTCCCTTCATTTCGTCATTGGGAAGATTTACTACAGATACTGTCATTTCTGCCACATGATCTGCCGCAGATCGCTGAATTGCGGTTGCGATAATCCGTTTTGCCTTCTTTTCGCCTTCTTCTTTGGCCTGCTGTTCAATGGCTTTCACCATTTTTGCAATATCATGCTTTAACTCTCCTCTTACTTTTTCCAGAATGATTTCTTTTGCCTGGTCTGCAGTAAGGTGTGAGACTTTTTCCAACTCTTCTTTTTGTTCCTGATATAATTTTTCGATGTTGTCCTGTGTTTCTTTGATTTCCTGCTCTGTCTTTTGGATCTTTCCTTCACGTTTTTCAAGCATTTCCACTTTTTTATTCATGGATTCTTCTTTTTGCACCAGACGTCTTTCCATCTTTTGTATTTCTATACGTCTTTCACGGATTTCTTTGTCCGCTTCTCCTTTGATCTTGTGGGCTTCTTCTTTTGCTTCCAAGATCATTTCGCGTTTTTTCGCTTCGCTCTCTTTGATGGATTGTTCCTTAATCCGTTTAGCAGCGTCTTCCGCTGATGCAATTTTAGCTTCGCCAACATATTTTCTAACTAAAAAGCCGATTAGAGCTCCTATTAAAAACCCGATAATGCCAATTAAAATATCTCGTAATATAATGTTTCACCTCCTCACGCTGAAAATGAAAGCCGGTAAAACCCGGCTGTAATCGTGCATTTCACACAAAATTTCAAAATTATACAAAAACATTTTAGAACTTTTCCTATTCATTGTCAAGAATATCCATATTTTTCAGATTCAGCGCCTGTTTGATTTCCTCATAGGAAAATCCTCTCCCCGCCAAAAACCGTAAAAGTCTTTGCGGATCAGCTTCATAGGTTTTTTCTTTTTTGTCTATCAGTCGCAAAAGCATGTTTTGATAAGCCTCATCTTCTATTTCACTTATTCCTTCTTCCGCCAAAGAATATGAAACGCCCTTTTGCAGCAGATTTTGTTTTAAAAACTCTTTCCCCATGGGCCGATTTTTCATCAAATAAGAAATGTAATCCTTTGTAAACGCCGCATCGTTGAGATACCCGTAATATTTCATTTTTTCCAAGATAAGCGCGATATATTCTTCCGTATCGTCTCCAAATAAAGACCTCAGCTTTACGACCACTTCTTTTTCCGTTCGCATCCTGACGGATAAAAAGCGCAAAGCTTTATTTTCCATTTTTCGATACAGCTCTTTTTCCTCTTCCTCCAGCGCGTCGATCTTATCTAAAATAGAATCTAAAACATCCTTTTCTTCCACAGGATCATCCCCTTATTTTTTCGGTACGGCAATACCGGGATCCGTCTGATCCGTTTGGGGCTTTGTCAAATGATACAATTCTCTCAATTTCCGATCCACTTCGGCAAACAGTTCCGGCTCATTTACCAAAATCTGTTTGATATTTTCCCGGCCTTGGCCCAATCTTCTGTCTCCGTAAGAATACCATGCGCCGGCCTTGTTGATAATATCATTTTCCACTGCCAGATCCAGCAGATCTCCTTCTTTTGAGATACCCTGCCCATAAATAATATCAAAGGTAGCCGTTCTGAAAGGCGGCGCCATTTTGTTTTTGACCACTTTTACTTTGGTCAAATTCCCTATGATCACATCGCCTTGTTTGATGACTTCGCCTTTTCTGACATCCAAACGAATGGTCGCATAGAATTTTAAAGCGCGCCCGCCGGAAGTCGTTTCCGGGTTGCCGAACATGACGCCTACTTTTTCTCGGATCTGGTTGATAAAAACAGCAGTGGTTTTGGATTTGCTGATAGCGCCCGCCAATTTTCTCAAAGCCTGAGACATGAGTCTTGCCTGCAGACCCACATGAGCGTCTCCCATTTCACCGTCTATTTCCGCTTTTGGTACCAACGCCGCCACGGAGTCGATCACGATGATATCAATCGCGCCGCTTCTAACCAATGTTTCCACGATTTCCAAAGCCTGTTCGCCCGTATCCGGCTGAGAGATCAACAGATTATCGATATCTACGCCTAATTTTTTGGCATAAGACGGATCCAAAGCATGTTCCGCGTCAATAAAGGCTGCCACGCCGCCGTTTTTTTGCGCTTCAGCTACCATATGAAGCGAAACCGTCGTTTTCCCGGAAGATTCCGGTCCATAGATCTCTACGATCCTGCCTCTTGGCACGCCGCCGATCCCCAAGGCGATGTCTAACGACAAAGAACCGGTGGAGATCACCGATACATTTGCGGTAGAGGGAGAATCTCCCAACCGCATGATCGAACCTTTTCCGAACTGTCTTTCGATCTGTTTCAAAGCAAGGTCTAACATTTTTCCTTTTTCTTCGTTCATCTTATTTTCCCTTTCGCTCATAATATCCTCCTCGCAAAATTCCTTATCACAATAAAACAGAATAAAGCTTCGTATATTCCGCGCCGGTAGGTTTTAAAACACTCTCAAAGAGGCTCAATCTCTCGATCTTTGCTGTGATCGGCGCAAAAGAAAGCGCCAGCATCTGATCCGTTTTTTCTTTCGCTATCGGCTTTTTTATCCTGGCCAGTGTGATGTGAGGAACATAATTTTCTGGTTCTTTCTGCACTTTTGCCTGTATAGTTTCATTATACCATGTATTTAAAAAATCTTCTCTTATTTTCTTTAGTTTCTCCTGATTCTTTCGGCTCCCTATCCACAAAACTCTGGGACGAGAAGGATGGGGAAAACAACCTATTTGATCAAGGGAAAGCTCGGTCTTACCGTATCGCCCTTTCAGCGTTTCCATCGCTTTGATCACTGAGGTCACGGCGTTTCTGTCCAGCTCCCCGAAAAACTCTGCCGTGATATGTAATTTTTCTTTTCTTTCAAACCGGATCGGTTCTATGTCGCAAAGGTCTTTTTTTAAACGCCATATTTTATTTTTGCTGTCCTCATCGATCTCAAAAGCCAAAAATGTTCTCATACTAAAAATACATCCTTTTCAATATTGGGAGATCCAAGGATCACTTCCCGTAAAAAATTCAGCGCCAAAAATACGGTACGGGTGATGTTTCTGCTTCGATCTCCTTTTAAACGATATTCTCTGACATAGGTCTTATCCCCATCAGAGATCCCAATATATACAAGCCCTACCGGTTTTTCCGCAGAACCGCCGCCCGGGCCCGCGATCCCCGTTACGGATAGCCCGTAAGCGGTCTGATTTTTTGCCTGTATTCCCCTAGCCATTTCATAGGCTGTTTCTCGGCTTACCACACCAAACTCTCTTAACGTTTCTTCTTTTACGTTCAAATTCTGCTTTTTGGATTCCTCCGTATAGGTCACGATCCCTTCTTTTAATACGGAAGAGATCCCCGGCACCTTCACCAAAGCGGCTGTTAGATTGCCGCCTGTCATAGATTCCGCGATCGAAACGCTTAAGTCCTTTTCTAAAAGAAGATCGCCCACATATTCTTCCATGCTTTTTTCTTCATAATAGTCAAAAATAAAATAAGGTTCCGTGCGTTCCAGCAATTCTTTTTCTTTTGCTTCTATCAGCTTCTCGCAAGTTTCTCTGTTTTTGCTTTTTGCCGTGACTCTGAGTGTGATATAGTTGTCCTTTACCAAAGGCGCTACGGTAGGATTGCTTTGGGTGTCGATGATATCTTTTACCAGCCATTCCAGCTCCGGTTCTCCCAGTCCCGTAAAAGCCATTGTTTTGGATAAAATATATTCTTCCTGTTCTTGTCTCAAAAACGGGATCGCATACTTTGAAAACATCGGCGCACATTCTCTGGGCGGTCCCGGCAGCAATATCACCGTTTTCCCGTCTTTTCTGACTGCCATGCCTGCGGCCGTGCCGAAATCATTGGGCAGAATCGTGCTTCCTTCTATGATATACGCCTGTTTTATATTAAAAGATACTTTCTCTTTCCCCAGCATCTTTTCCAGTTTTTCTTCCAGCTCTTTTACTAAAACAAGAGGAAGATCCAGCATTTTTGTCACAGTTTCTTTGGTAAGATCGTCTTCTGTCGGCCCCAATCCTCCTGTAAAAACGATCAGGTCCGAGCGATCAAAAGCGGTCTGTATCACTTGTTTTAACCTTTCCTCATTGTCACCCACCGCAGTATGATAAAAAATATTGATCCCTATTTCCTGACATCTTTCCGATACCATTCTTGCGTCTGTATTGATGATCTGTCCCAGCAACAGCTCTGTTCCTACCGAAATGACCTCTCCGTTCAAGTCCGATCCTTCCCTTCTGTATTGTTTCTGTCTGTTTCTATTTTCTCTATCACCATTTTAACTGTTTCGAAAATAAACGTCTATGCCAAATCTATAAAAAAACCATAAGAAAAATTCACATTTCTTATGGTTTTTATCTCTATTCCATTTTTAAAAGGTGTTTTGATTTCATAAAATAGTCGATACCGGAGATCAAAGTCATCACTGTCGCTACATAAAGCATGATTCGATCCGCCGGAAAATGGATATAGGAAAATGGGAAATTATTTAAAGTCAGCAAGATGATCGCGATGATCTGCGTCACGGTTTTAGTCTTTCCCAGTTTGCTGGCGGCAATGACGATCCCTTCGCTGTTCGCTATGATGCGAAGTCCCGTTACCGCAAATTCTCTCGCAATGATAATAAAAGCGATCCAGCTGGATACCTTGCCGAGTTCCACCATGCAGATGAACGCAGCCGAAGTCAATAACTTATCTGCCAACGGGTCGATAAATTTTCCAAAAGTCGTGACCAAATCATATTTTCTGGAAATATAGCCGTCTAAAAAATCCGTCAGGGAAGCGAGCCCGAACAGAGCGGCCGCGATCCACTCATGATAAGGTATTTTCGTGTTCAATATAAAAAACATATAAGCAGGTATAAAACATACCCTGATCAAAGTTATTCTATTCGGCAGATTCAAGAGCTTCCACTCCAATCAAGTCATATTCTAATGCATCCGTAATTTTTACCAAAGCAATATCACCCGGTTTTAAGCCGGAAATATAAGAAAAGGAGACCGTTCCGTCCACAGAAGGCGCATCACGATAGGTCCTTCCCACCGCTTGTTTTTGTTCCGGATCGGTTTCTTCCACCAATACTTTCAGGAGGCTCCCGACCAAAGAGTGATTCTGCCTCACAGAAACTTTTTGCTGCGCTTTCATGATTTTATTT
>JAEEYS010000140.1 GCA_016288255.1 Bacillota bacterium | reverse complement strand
TCATGAGGCGGTCCTTCTGTTTTTACCAGCTCATAACGAGGCTGTTTATCATATTTTGACTGTACATATTCCTGCAACAGCGTTTTATAATCCATAATGGCTTTGTGATTGATAAAATCTTCCATGATACATTCGAACTGTTTCATGATAAAATCTCTGGCGCTTCGAAGGCCGGAATCCAGATAAATGCTGCCGATCACCGCTTCAAACGCGTCGGCCAAAATAGAGTTTCTGTTTCTGCCTCCGATCATTTCCTCCCCTTTGCCCAGATAAAGATACTGCCCGATCCCCAAAGAACGGCTTACCTTTACCAAAGACTGTTCGCAAACGATGCCGGCCCGCAATTTTGTCAAGATTCCTTCCGCGTAACCTCTGTATTTCTTATACAAATATTCCGAAATAACCAGTTCCAATACGGCGTCTCCCAAAAATTCCAGCCGTTCGTTGCTTTCTTTCAAATTTCTTTCATTTGCATAGGAAGAATGTGTCAGGGCAGTTCTTAAATACTTGATATCGCGGTAAGTATAGCCCATTCTTTTTTCCAATTCTTTAAAGTCCATAATATCCTCCTATCTTATCATAATCCTGCGAAAGTCGAAAAGAGAGCACCGCGCAAAGTTTACGGGTGCATCTCCTTTTTGTCAGATCCGATCTTCTATGTATTTTACAAGATCTTTTACGGTAGTGATTTTGGTAATATCCTCTTCTTCTACCATGATCTTAAATTCATCTTCTATCGCCATAATAATATCTACCACCGCAATGGAATCCGCGCCCAGATCATCTATAAACAAAGCGTCATCCGTTACTTTTTCTTCGCTGATATTCAAACAATAGCTTACAAGGCTTTTTACTTTTTCTTCCACATTATCCATGCTTTCACCTCCTTTTATGCGCCTATCAAAAAGCTGTTTTTATTCTTTTATTCTTCTTTTGCGGAATTTTTATTTTCCGTATCAATATATTTTTTCACTTCGGAAGCGATCAATTCCACTACACGGTTTTCTACAAAAATCATTCCCTGATTGACGGCGTTTTTAATGGATTTTGCATCAGAAGAGCCGTGCGCCTTGATACAAGCGCCCTGTATCCCCAAAAGAGGCGCTCCCCCGTATTCCGTATAATCCATTCTTCCTTTTAATTCTTTTAATGCCGGCTTTAACATGGAAGCGGCAATTTTGGTCTTGGTGCTCTGCATAAAGCTTTTCTTCAAAGCGCTGAACATCCCCATTGCCATACCTTCCATCATTTTTAAGATAGTATTCCCTACAAAACCGTCGCAGACCAGCACATCGCAAGCGCCCATCGGCACATCTCTGGCTTCTACATTGCCTATAAAATGGACTTCTTCCACTGTTTTTAATTTTTGGTATGTTTCTTTGACCACTTTATTGCCTTTTTCTTCTTCCGTTCCCACGTTCGCCAGCGCGACTGCCGGTTTTTTGATCCCCAAAACATGGCTGCAATATAACGAGCCCATAATGGCGTACTGCACCAAATTATTCACATCCGCGTCCATGTTGGCGCCGCTGTCCAGCAGTAAAAACCGTCTGTCTGACAAGGTGGGCATGATCACTGCCAAGGCAGGCCGTTTGATCCCTTCGATACATCTGACCTTAAAATAAGCTCCTGCCATAAAAGCGCCCGTACTGCCGGCGGAAATAAACACGTCTACCTGTTTTTCCTTTAAAAGTTCCAGCCCTTTTACCATGGACGAATCTTTTTTCCGGCGGATCGCCATCACGGGAGAATCTTCCATCAAAATGACTTCCGTAGTGTGCAAGACTTTGACTCTGTCATTTTTCAACTGGTGCTTTTCTTTTATTTTTTCGATTTTTTCTTCATCCCCGATCAAAAGGATGTCTGTGTCATATTCTTCCGCTGCCATATACGCACCCAAAACCGGCGCTTCCGGCGCGTTATCGCCGCCCATGGCATCTACTGCGACCAACATGTTATCACCTCACTATAAAATCATTTGTATCTCATAGCCTTTCTTATTATACCATATATTTTTGTCGTTTTTTGGCATATCGCGAAAGGGCAGTCATTTCTTTTCTCAAAAGCGTTATAAAAAGCAACGTCCCAATGCCTATTATACTCTTAAAAAGTTACTTGTAAAAGAAAATACAGCAAAATACAAAAAGAATATCGCAAGATATTTTGTTTTAAAGCATAAAAAAAACAAGATAGAACCGATCTATCTTGTTTCATTGCGTTTTTATTACGATACGCTAACTACTTCTTTTCCTTTATAATATCCGCAGGACGGACACACCCTGTGGGCTGCTTTTAATTCATGGCATTGTGGGCATTCCACTAAGTTTGGAGCTGTTAATTTCCAGTTTGCTCTTCTTTTTCTTGTTCTGGATTTTGAATGTCTGTTGGTTGGGTTAGCCACTTTTTACACCTCCTTCGAAAGAATTTCTATTTTAATTTTAAATCTTTTAATTTCTGAAATTTGGGATTCATGGTATTTTCCAGATTATCACACCGGCATTCTCCATGATTTAAATTCTGCCCGCACACGGGACAAAGTCCCTTGCAGTCTTCTTTGCATAAAATTTGATTCGGCATATGGATATAGATTTCTCTCTCCAAACCTTCTCCGAGATCTATTTCATCGTTATCCACAGGCAAATACTCTTCATCTGTCTTTTCATTTTTTTCTTCCGCATTATAAGAATAGTATATTTCGGTCAAAAAGTCCAGATGAATCTTTGCGGGATCCAAGCATCGATTACAGGTCGCTTCTATATCACAGACCACCTGTCCTGCCGCCGCAAAATCGCCGCCGTCATTTTTGATCCTGCCGGAAAACAGGACCGGCCCCAAAAAGGTCAGCTTTTCATTTCGAAATTCCGTATCCGCCATGGGATAAGAAATCTTTACTTCTTCCGACAGACCGGTTTCTTGCTTTAACGCGCCGATAGATAACTTCATATCTTTCTTCTCCAAAATATTACAACAGATTTTATTATAAAATGTTTTGACCGTTTTTGTCAAGACAGAGTTAAAAAGGGAGATGCAAGGGCATCTCCCTTTTTATTCTACCAAATTCTTTTCTTTTTTATTTATCTTATTTGCCTAATTTTTCCACGATCGCTTTGGTTTCTCTTGCGATCATCAATTCTTCATTGGTCGGTACGACATATACTTTTACTCTGCCGCTATCTTGGCTGATTTCTTTGATTTCCCCTCTGATATTGTTCTTTTCAGGGTCGATCGTAATACCGAAGAAGTCCATGTTCTTGCAGATTTCTTCCCGCATGGTAATGGAATTTTCACCGATACCGGCTGTAAATACCAAAACATCCAAGCCGTTCATGGCAGCTGTATAAGCGCCGATATATCTCTGTACTCTGTAAATGAACATATCCAGAGCATATCTTGCTCTTTCGTTTCCGTTGTTTGCTGCTTCTTCTACATCTCTGAAGTCGGAGGAAACGCCGGAAATACCTTCCACACCGCATTTTTTATTCATGAATTGATTCATATCTTCCGGTGTAAAGCCTTCTTTTTCCATAATAAACGGTACAACAGCCGGGTCCATATCGCCGCAGCGAGTACCCATGATCAAACCGCCAAGAGGAGTAAAGCCCATGGAAGTATCTACGGATTTTCCACCGTCAACTGCGGTAATGCTGGCGCCGTTGCCCAAATGACATGTTATGATCTTTAGATCTTCGATCGGTTTACCGATTTCTTTTGCTACTGTTTCCGCAACATATTTATGAGATGTGCCGTGGAAACCATAGCTTCTGATGGCATAATCTTTATACATGTTATAAGGGATCCCATATAAGAAAGCTTTCGGCGGCATAGTTTGATGGAAAGCCGTATCAAATACAGTAACCATAGGAACGCCCGGTAATGCTTCTTCTGTTGCTTCGATACCCATAACGCTTGCCGGGTTGTGAAGAGGAGCCAATCTTCCCAAATCTCTTACCCCTTCAAATACTCTTTGGTCTACCAATTCCGGTTCGGAGAACAATTCTCCGCCGTGAGCTACCCTGTGCCCTGTTGCGTCGATTTCTTTCATATCTTTGATCACGCCGTATTCCGGATGTGTCAGGCAATCGATAACATACTTGATCCCTACCGTATGGTTTTTCATTTCTGCTTCGATCACAACTTTATCTTTTCCTTCCGGTCTATGTGTGATAACAGAACCCGGGATACCGATTCTTTCTACCAAACCTTTTGCCATAACCTGTTCGTTTTCCATATCAATCAATTGATATTTGATGGATGAACTGCCGCAGTTTACAACTAATATTTTCATCTGTCCTTTTTCCTCCTACTTAACCTATAGCCTGTACAGCTGTAATTGCGATAACATTGATAACGTCTTCTACACTGCAACCTCTGGAAAGGTCGTTGATCGGTTTTGCAAAGCCTTGAGAGATCGGTCCTACCGCTTCTGCTTTAGCAAGTCTTTGTACTAATTTGTAACCAATGTTACCTGCTTGTAAATCAGGGAATACCAATACGTTTGCTTGACCTGCGACCGGGCTTCCCGGTGCTTTGGACTGTCCGATGGATGGTACCATAGCGGCATCAGCTTGGATTTCACCGTCTACCAAAAGATCCGGTGCTTTTTCTTTTACCAATCTGGTTGCTTCTGCTACTTTATCTACGTATTCATGTTTTGCGCTGCCTTTTGTGGAGAAGGAGAGCATTGCTACTTTCGGTTCGATACCGATCAATGTTTTGGCTGTATTTGCCGTAGAAATAGCGATCACTGCCAATTCTTCCGCTGTCGGATTCGGATTTACGGCGCAGTCAGCAAACAATAATACGCCTTCTACTCCCAATTCGCAGTTTGGAACATTCATAACGAATGTAGAAGAAACTACATTTAAGCCGGGAGCTGTTTTTACGATCTGTAAAGCCGGTCTTAACAAGTCGCCTGTTGTATTTTTAGCGCCGCCGACCATACCGTCGACATCCCCTAATTTTACCATCATGGAACCATAGTATAACGGATTTTGCAATGTTTTTTCTGCTTCTTCCATGGTGATGCCTTTTTTCTTTCTTAATTCATAAAAAGCTTCTACATAGTTTTGCGGAACGCCGTTTGCTTTGATATCAAGCACTTTGATCCCTGTTAAATCGATATCCGGTACCAAAGCTTTGATTTCTGCTTCATTTCCTAAAATAACAATTTCCGCTAATCCTTCTTTTGTTGCAAATTCCCCTGCTTTTACGATTCTTGGATCGTCACCTTCCGGTAAAACGATAACTTTTTTTTGTGTTTTGGCTTTTTCCCAAATTTTAGCTGTTACGTTCATTCTGATTGAACTCCTTTCAATAATTTAAATAAATTGGATTTATTATTGATAAAAATAAAAATTTGTCATTTTCTTTTTTCTGCTAAATCCTTATAATTTTATATAACAACTTATTTTCCATTATGGAGGTTTATTATGAAAACTGCCGCCATTATCTGTGAATACAACCCTTTTCACAATGGGCATAAGCATCATATCGAAATCACAAAAAAAATATGCCAAACGGACGCGATCGTCGGCCTGATGAGCGGTTCTTTCGTGGAACGGGGAGAACCGGCTGTCTATGACAAATGGACAAGAGCAAAGGCTTGTCTTTTAAACGGCATAGATCTGGTGTTGGAACTGCCTCTTTACTATACTTTGCAAGGAGGCGAACTCTTTGCCCTCGGCGCCGTCACCCTTTTGGAAAAACTCCATACCATAAACATTTTATCATTTGGAGCCGAACAGAGCAACCTAGAATTGTTAGATTTTTTGGCAAATCTGTTCAATTGCGAGGATCTACAGTATAAAAATACATTAAAAAGCAATTTAGAGCAAGGTTTTTCCTATGCAAAAGCAAGAGAAAACACGGTCATCTCTTTGTATGGAGAAAAATTTGAAAATATATTAGATCGATCCAACAATATTTTGGCAATCGAATATCTGCGGGCTCTTAAAACCCTTTCCTCTTCCATCAGTCCTTTTTTGGTCTCCCGCTCTGGCGATCCGTATCGGGAAAAACAGGCATTTCATAAAAAATTCACCAGTGCCACAGCGATCCGCTCCAGTATTGCCGAAAACAAACTTGGGGAAGTAGCAGATTATCTTCCCCCCAATGTAATGGCGGAGATCCGGGATATGACGCCTTTATTTTTAGAAGATTTTTCCGAGATCCTGCTCCATTTGATCCGCACTGCAGATCCGATCTCTGCGCCGGAAGTATCGGAAGGGATCGAAAATCGGTTTCGAAAAATGGCGCTGCGGTCTCAAAATATCAAAGAATTGATCTCTCTTTGCCAAACAAAACGATATCCCTCTACCAAGATCAAACGGATCTTATGCCAATTACTGCTAAACATCAAAAAAGAAGACGCTCCCCTTTATGAAAATCCAAATTATGTGAGAGTGTTGGGATTCAACGAGCGGGGAAAGAAATTGTTGAACAAGATAAAAGACAATTCTTCTTTGGATATCATCACGAATATCAATCAAGAAAAATTGTCTTCTCATCCCGGACTTGCTTTGGATCTAAAAGGAGATGTGGTCTATTTTTCCATGAACAAAAACTTTTTGGATCCAACTTATTCTTATGGCAAAAAGCCCTTTATTTTAACTTAGTTTTGGCTTAAATATTCCATGATCTCACTGATATGTTCTACGGGGATCACTTTGATCCCCTCTCTTTCTCCTGCCTTGAGCGCCAGATCTTTATTTTCTTCAGGGCAGAAGAACAGATCCATCCCATCTCGTTTTGCTGCGGCTATCTTTAAGTCCACGCCGCCGATAGCACCCACTTTTCCGTCCATATCGACGGTGCCGGTCACTGCGATCTTCTTCCCGCCGGCAATATCCCGATCCGTCAACTGATTGATGATCTCCAATGTCATGGCCGCACCGCCGGAAGGTCCGCCGTATTTACTCATATCAAATGTTACTTTTTTCGGGAATTCATAGCTTAAACTCCTGGTCACGATATAAACCCCCACCACCGATTTTCCGGGAGTCTCATCGCTTTCCATGGTCGTTACGGTAATGTTTTCGTTTTGACCGTCTCTCACCACCATAAATTCTACATCCTCACCGGGCGTTTTATTGCTTACGATATCGATCAGCTCTTGCGATACGGTGATCTCTTTTCCGTCTACCCCAACGATCAGATCGTTTTCTTTCAATTTATCTTTTGCGGGAGAATTTTCCATGAAGCTGATGACTTCAACCCCTTCCCCCTTCATTTTGACATCCATATTCAGCGTATCAAAGGCAACATACTGTGCCATGACTTGGCTCTCTTCCATTCTGGCGACCAAATAATTGTTGTATTCATCATAAGTCCAGCCTTCCGGGATCACGTCTTCTTTGTTTGCGATCTGTATATTGGGATCCCAAAAAGAACGAAGCAGACTGATGGGATCCGCGTCCCTGGAAGACACGGCAACCAGACGGATCTCACTTTCGCTTTTATGCCCGCCTTCTACCTGGATCACGTTTTTGACCGGCTCGGTATTTCCCGGCATTTCGATCATATAATTTCTGGGAATGTAAAATACCGCGAAAACGGCCAGGACCAACAGCACCAGGACCACTTTGCCGAATATTGATGTTTTTCTTCTTTCCATTCTGTCCCCACCTTAAAAGAATTGATATTGGAAGCATATCCTTTTCCAAAATTTTATATGATGATAACAAACGATCAAAACGGAGGGATGCTTTATGCTTTTATCTCAGCTTGGTTTGCTTGTCATCACTGTCTTACTGCTTCTTTTCATCACATTTCAATTGTATCATCAAAGGCCAAAAAAAATAACCAAAAAAAACAGTGTCCTCGGTTTTTCAATTTTTTTTGTCCTTTTTCTTCTTGTTTTTTTGATCAAAAACCCTCATGATGCCTTTGAGGCGGCTTATAGCGGGCTTTCTCTCTGGCTGAATGTGGTTTTCCCTTCCCTGCTTCCGTTTTTTATCGGCGCACGGCTCTTAATGGGTCTGGGCGTGGTCCATTTTCTGGGTGTTTTATTGGAGCCTTTCATGAAGCCCCTGTTCCGCGTGCCCGGAAACGGTTCTTTTGTCGTTGCCATGGGGCTGACTTCCGGCTATCCCGTAGGGGCCGTTTTGACCAAAAGCTTAAGAGAAAAAAACTTACTGACAAAAACAGAAGCGGAACGGCTCGTTTCTTTCAGCAACGCCTCCGGTCCTCTTTTTATCTGCGGCGCCGTAGCGGTAGGCATGTTCGCCAACCCAAAGCTCGGCCTTTTTCTTCTTTTGATCCATTACGCTTCCGCTTTGACCGTCGGGCTTCTCCTTCGTTTTTACAAAGCCAAAGAACAGCCCTTTACCCCCTCCTCCTTAAAAAAACAAAAGGGCAGTCTTCTTTATCGGGGATTCTTGGAGCTGGCCCGCGCAAGAAACCAAGACGGCCGTCCCATGGGAAAACTCCTTGCGGACAGTGTCAACGAATCCGTTTTGACCCTTTTGACCATTTGCGGCTTCATGATGCTTTTTTCCGTTACGATCCGCGTCCTGCAAACAGCGGGCATTTTTGCTCTTTTGGTTCCGGGAATAAAATCTCTCTTGACTCTGTTCCATTTCTCCAAAGAACTTGCAGAACCCTTTTTAAGCGGCTTGTTCGAAATCAGTCTCGGCTGCAAAAATATTGCTTCCGCCGCTTCACCCTTACAGCAAAAGCTGGTTTTGGTCAGCGCTGTGATCGCCTTTTCCGGCATCTCTGTCCATGCGCAGGTATCCGGCATTT
>JAEEYS010000139.1 GCA_016288255.1 Bacillota bacterium | reverse complement strand
GTTGCTCATTTCTGCTAAATTTGCCCCTTTACCACCTAATAAGTTCCGCATATTGGCATTTCCTTCGCCAAAAGAGTAAACCATTTTTTTTCCCATTTGTTTGCCTCCTAGTGATTATTTAACTTAATAGTTTGTAAAATGATATTTGAAGTTTCTTCTACTGCTTTGTTAGATATATTGATCACGATACAGCCTAGCCGTTTCATGATTTTTTCGGCATATTCCAATTCTTTGGTGATCCTTTCCGGCGCGGCATAGCTGGCATTGTCCTTTAATCCCAGCGCCTTTAACCGTTCTCTTCTGATACGCATGAGCTGCTCGATATTCACCGTAAGTCCCACTATCTTATTCTGGTTGATCTGGAACAATTCTTCCGGCGGCGCTACTTCCGGCACCAAAGGCACATTGGCCACCTTGTAACCCTTGTGGGCCAAATACATGCTAAGAGGTGTTTTGGAAGTTCTGGAGATCCCCACCAAAACGATATCCGCCTGCATCAGTCCTCTCGGATCTTTTCCATCGTCATATTTTACCGCAAATTCCACTGCTTCGATCTTTTTAAAATAATTCTTATCCAGTTTGCGGATCAGTCCCGGTTCCATCAAAGGCGCTTCTTTTGCCATTTTTGACAAAGCCGTGATCATCGGTCCCAAAATATCTACTGTCGGGATTCCTTCTTCCTCTGTCCTCTTTACCAAATACTCTTTTAACTCTTCAATCACGACAGTAAAAGCGATCATACCCGTTTCTTCTTCATTTTGCTTGATGGTACTGATCACATCATCAATGACCGTTTTTTCTGTCACATAAGGATGACGAACGATCCGGGATATATTATCGCCAAACTGGCTGGCAGTTGCCTTTACCACAACATCTGCGGTTTCTCCGATCGAGTCGGAAATAATATGGATGACCACTTTTTTCATATTGTATGATCCTTTCAAAAATCTTTAAAAAGCTCTGCAAAGAACTTTGTAATCGTGGTTTTGGATATTTTACCGATCACCTTCTGTCCTGTTTCTCCCTTTTTAATGACAGGCATGGAATCCACCTCATGCTCGATCATCTTGTTCGCCGCAAAAGTAATGGTATCTTCCGGGTCGATCGTAATGATATTCGGCATACGGGTCATAATTACTCCAATCGGCACTTGGTTGATATCCAGTTTTCCCAAAATCGCCTTGATGATATCTTTTCTGGAAACGATACCGGATAGATCCCCATTTTTGTCCGTTACAAACAAAGAGCCGGTATCTTCCATAAACAGAGTGACGATAGCGTCATAGATCTTGGTTTCCTCCGTTACCACAACCGGCAAGGAATAAATATCCTTGATCTTGATATTATCGATATTCCCTTTCATAAAAGAAATGTTAGAATTTTTATTATAAAAATATCCAACATTCGGCCTTGCATAAAGAATACCAGCACGTACCAAAACGGATAGATCCGCTCTCAAAGCAGCTCTGCTCAAATGGAGACCTTCCGCTATTTCCTTGCTGGTAATGGGTTCCTTTTCCCGCACAATGGAAATAATTTCATTATGTCTTGGTGATAATTCCATAATATATACCTCATTTGCGTGATTTAAGTTCTTACAACCAGATATTAGTATATCATATTGTAATTTTTTCGACAAGGTATATAACACTATTTTTTTATTTATTCTGCGTCATTTTTCCTTTGTGCTGTATTTTCTCTGTTATTACAGCTTTTTATCCCTATTAGTGTGCCACAAACTTCTTTTCCCGAAAGGAGATCATAAAAAATATTCCATGATTCTTCCGGTCACACCCATTTCTATCGCGGCAGCCAACAGGAGCAGCAGAGCCGCAAAAGGCAAGATATATTTTAAATACGTCCAATTGTTTCGAAAAGATTCTTTTCTGGTCTTATTTTTTTCGCCGAAAATCAAATTGAAGCTGAATTTGATACCCAGCGCGCTGCAAAGAAGCAGAGCCGGGATCTCAAAAATACCGTGAGGTAAAATACCCGCTAAAAAAGTCAAAAATCCTTGTCCGCCGTCATAAATGACGCCGAGCAAAACGCCGATGATCATGCCGTTTACGGTCAGTCCCAGCATCGGCACCAAAAACAATACCATTCCCGCAAACAAAAAGATCAAAGACACTCTCAAATTATTCCAAAAGACATATCCGATCTGATAAAGAAGGCTTTTCCCCGCGATCTCTCCCGCGATCTCTTTGACATAACCCAGTCCGCTGTACAGATCCAGATCGATCTCCCCTTTTTTTAAATACAAAACATATCCCAAAATGCAGCCGATCACCAAAATAATGGAAGATAAGATCACATAACGGGAGACCCCTCTCAAAGCGTCTTGAAAAGCGCCCCAGAAGGATTTCTTTTCTTTGATCTCTTCCATCGGCTCCTCTATATCCATTTCTGTTTGGAGGACATTTTCCCGCTCCAACTCAGAAAGATTCATCTGCTGTTCTTCATTCCACGAATATTTAGACAAAATGCCTCCTCCTTTTCTCTATTCTAAATCCTATTATAAAAGAAACGGTACAAAAAAGAAATCTGCCAAAGGCAGATTTCTTAAATTATTTATGACTTATTCTTCATCGACGCTTGTTTCTTCACTGCTTTCATTTCCGAATGTTTTGATTTCACCGTTTTTTTCCACTTCAATACTGCAGCTGCTTAAAAGTGCTACCACACTGCCGATCAAAGCGATCTGCGGTGCCAGCAATACGCCTGCCGCACCCACTGTCATAGGCAGATCCAATATGACTTTTTCTTTGCTTTTTACTTTGATCCTGGTCACATTGCCTTCTTTGACCAAGTCTTTCACTTTGTCCAACAATTCCGAACCTTTTGCTTTCAAATTTTCAGCTTTCGGCTTTTTGTTTTCCAGCAAAATGATCGCGTCCAATACGTCATAATCCGCTTCTTCCAACGCTTCTTTTGCTTCTTCATAACTTACATTGATTCTGGCTCTGACTTCATCGATCAATTCCATTTTTTCATTCATGATATATTCTTCCCTTCTAATTCAATTTTTTTATAAAATCAATGCTTTTGATTTTTCTTTCCATATAATATTCCAAAAACGGGATCAAAATAGATTCATAGAATCTTATATTCTTTTCCGGTATTTTTAACCTTTCCAGATCTTTATAATCCCAATCCCGCAGGGCCGACAGCATTTTAACGTCTCCCAGATAAATCTTTTCATCCAGAATGCCGTCACTGCAGTCCGGGCAAAGAACACCGCCTTTTTTGGCGGAAAAATAAAAGGCTTCTTCCGTCTTTTGCGCTTTCCAGTCTTTTTTACAATTACTGCAGAAATTCATTTCCGGCATATACCCGATGACCGAAAAGAGATGCATCAAAAAGGAAATCTCCAATACCCGCATATCTCCTTCATACTGTTCCAAAAACCGCAGCGTTTGGTATAGCAGATCGAACAAAGGACGATTTTCCTCTTCCTGCTGAAAAAAGTCCTGACAGACCTCCAAATAAAACAAAGCCCACGCTGTTTTGACCAGATCGCTTTTGATTTTCATAAAAGGATCGATGGCTTTATACTGTGTAATGGTTTTTAAACCGCCTTTTCCATTATATAAAACGAACTCGGAATAGGTTACAGGCTGGGTACCGCCGAACAGCGCGTTTTTTAATTTTTTATTTCCTTTCGCCACTGCTTTCAGCTTTCCTCTTTCCTTTGTCAGCAGCACCAAAATATTGCTGGTCTCTCCCAAAGGATAATGCTTTGCCACAATGGCTTCCACTTTTTCATATTTCATGGTCTACGATTCCGAAACATAACCGAACTGGTTCAAGGATTTACTCTTATTGCGCCAATCTTCATTGACTTTTACCCACAAATCCAAAAAAACAGGCGCTCCCAGTAAAGCCTGCACATCCATTCTGGCTTCACTGCCCACTTTTTTCAACATTTGGCCGTTGTTGCCGATAATAATGTGCTTATGACTTTTTTTCTCGCAATAAATGGTAGCTTGCACATAAACCACACCGTTATCTCTCTCTTTGACCTGATCTACCTCTACCGCAATACCGTGAGGCACTTCATCATACGTATTTTTTAGGATCTTTTCTCGGATCAGCTCCGCAATGATCACCCGCTCCGGCTGTTCTGTGATCATATCGTCCGGAAAATACTGCGGACCTTCTTCCAAATGGCTCAATACCACTTGTAACAGACGGTCTACATTTTCTCCTTCTTTTGCGGAGATGGGGATCACCTCATCCAAATGATAGGTATCGGCCCATTCCTGATAAAGCGTCATCCGCTCTGCCAAAGCTTCTTTGGAAAGTTGATCTACCTTGTTGATGACCAAAATGACCGGTGTTTCCACTTCTTTTAAAGATTCTAAGATATATTCGTCTCCCGGGCCCATTTTTTTATCGCATTCCGTCATAAAAAGCACCGCGTCCACTTCTTCCAAAGTGCCGTAAGCCGCTTTTACCATATATTCGCCCAGCTTGTTTTTGGGTTTGTGGATTCCCGGCGTATCCAAAAAAACGATCTGAAAATCCTTTTCTGTCAAAATACATTTGATCGAATTTCTGGTGGTTTGAGGTTTATCTGACATAATGACTACTTTTTCTCCGATCAATCGGTTCAATAAAGTGGATTTTCCCACATTGGGCCGTCCTATGATTGCTACAAAACCTGACTTCATGCCTTCACCTCAAATCTCAATCTTTTATCCTCTATTATAATCGAATCCTATCCAAAAAGATACCGTATTCTTTTTGTTTTTTCCGACAGATTTTTCCTTAAGATTCCGCGTCTTCCGATTTCACTTCAGGGAATCCTTTTCTGCTTAATTCTATCTCGTCCGCAGTCACTTTTCCTTCGTATGGCACTACTTCAATAAAAGTATTGCCCGGATTGAATTTTAATTCTCTTCCCTGTTTGTCATAAAATGTGGTAGCATCGAATCGTCCGTCTTTTTTCCATGTGATCTCAACGATCTGACCACCGGTTATGTAGTAGCCGTTTCCTTCTCCCACCAAGTCGATCTTTAAACGGCCATCCTTATCCATTACGGTTTGAGACGCATACATGACCACGATATTGACGGCAGTCAATTGTTCTTCCGTTTCTTTGTCTATATGCT
>JAEEYS010000138.1 GCA_016288255.1 Bacillota bacterium | reverse complement strand
TGTTGTGGCTTATTATCCGGAACTTTTGGACGCCAATATGGACAGTCTGAAAACAGTTCATTTTTATCGGTGGTATATGGGGATCCACAATCCCAAAGGCTTCCGCAAAAAAGCCTTTCCTCTTTTTGAAAAAGAGTTCCATATCACCAAAGAAGCCTTCCAATCTGCTATGACAAAAGCTTATAAAGCGCACGAAGACTGGCTTTATAAGATCAAAGAAGAAGGTGAAAAAGCCATCGAATACGCCAATCGGACCGGGCATAAGATCATAGTATTGGCAGGACGGCCCTATCACATCGACCCGGAGATCAATCACGGGCTGGACCGTCTGCTCAACACACTGCAGTTGGTCGTGATCACAGAGGACAGCGTTTTCCACAAAGTAGCGGAACCGGCAAAAGTCAAAGTATTAAATCAATGGACTTACCATTCCAGACTTTATAACGCCGCAAAATACGTGACCACGCAAAAAAATATGGAATTGGTGCAGGTGGTTTCCTTTGGCTGCGGTATCGATGCTATCACTACCGACGAAGTCAGAAAAATTTTGGAAGACAAGGACAAATATTACACACAGTTAAAAATAGATGAGATCAACAATTTAAGCGCAATCAAAATCAGAATTCGGAGTTTGCTTGCCGCTTCTGAAGCAAAGGAGCGTGAATCCCTTGGAAAAAAATCCTAATTTGCAAACGGGAATGAGCCCGTCACCGCAAAGACAATTGCATTACAGCAAAGACGGCCGTCTTTTGTTTGATAAAGAAATGAAAAAAGACTATACCGTCTTGATACCCAATATGCTGCCCATTCACTTTAAATTGATCTGTAACACGCTCAATCTGTTCGGTTACCATGCGGAACTGTTGGAAACCACGCACAGACAGATCGTGAACGAAGGGCTGCAAAATGTACATAACGATACCTGTTATCCCGCCCTTTTGGTCATCGGGCAGTTCATCGACGCCCTCAAAAGCGGCAAATACGATGTCAATAAAACCGCGTTGTTCATCACTCAAACAGGAGGCGGCTGCAGAGCATCCAACTACATCCATCTTTTGAGAAAAGCCCTTATCAAAAGCGGGTTTTCTCAAGTGCCGGTCATCTCTGTGAATCTATCCGGTTTGGAAAGAAATCCGGGATTTTCCCTAACGCCCAAACTGATCATCAAATTGGTCTACGATATGATCTACGGCGATCTTTTGATGCTTCTGTCGAACCAGTGCCGCCCCTATGAGCTGCACCAAGGCGAAACCGACGCTTTGGTAGCGCAGTGGATCACACGGCTGACTTCCGAATATCAAAAAACAGGAAAAGCCGGCAAAAAACGGTTCTTAAAAAACATGGATATGATCTTAAGCGATTTTTCTTCCATTCCTTTGGAAAAAACAAACAAGATCAAAGTCGGCGTGGTAGGAGAAATTTTCATCAAATATTCCGCTTTGGGCAACAACAATCTGGAAAAACTTTTGGCGGAAGAAGGCGTGGAAGTGGTCGTGCCGGGACTGATGGACTTTATGATCTTCAAAGTGGATAATCGGCTGGAAGACATCAAGCTTTACGGCGGAAAATACATCAAGTATCTGGTCTGCACTTTCTTAAAAAACTTTTTCAGAAATTATCAAGACTACATGATCGAAGCGATCTCCCAATATGACCAATTCACACCCCCTGCTCCTTTTCCCCATACAAAAAGTTTGGTAAAGGATTATCTGGGCTATGGGAACAAAATGGGAGAAGGCTGGCTGTTAACGGCGGAAATGCTGGAATTGATCGATTCCGGCGTCAATAACATCGTCTGCACACAGCCTTTCGGCTGTTTGCCAAACCATGTTGCGGGAAAAGGGATGATCAAGAAAATACGGCAGGAACATCCTACCTCCAATATCGTTGCCATCGATTATGATCCGGGGGCTGCCCCCATCAATCAGGAAAATCGGATCAAACTTATGCTGGCCAACGCTCGCAGAATGGAAGAAGAAGCAAAAAAATTCAAAGTGCACGATTTTGAACCGGAGCTGGAACAAGCAAAATCAAAAAGAAAACCTCGTTATCAAAAAAAATTGGCATAATACATCAAAAAAATTCCTCTTTTCCAAAAGAAAAGAGGAATTTTTTGCTCTCTTCATCCTGTTGATAAAATAAAGCTCCCTTTTTTGCCTCACAAAATCCCTTTTCATTTCGTTTTGCAATATTTTTTTATTGTTTTACGATAAAAAATTATTGACTTATAATACTTATTGCCTTATACTAAGAGTAGATTTTAAAAAGTGAGGTAATCTATGATGCAGCAAAATAAATTAGCAAAATGGTTTAAGGGAATTACCCTGGGTATCGGTATCTGTATCTTGTTCCTTTACGGATGGATCCTGCCCGCCTACGGACAAGATCTGGTGATGCAGTATCCCGAATTTTCCAACAGATATTGGCCTTGGCTTATTTTCTTGTGGATCACGGGGATCCCCTGTGTGATCGCTTTGATCCTTTTTTGGAAAATTTCTTCCAATATCGGCCTTGATCACTCTTTTTCCACGGAAAACGCGTCTCTTTTAAAATGGATCTCCCGGCTGGCTGCCGGTGATTCTGTCTTTTTCTTTTTAGGGAATATCCTGCTTTTATTGACCGACAAAAGTCATCCCGGTATCGTGCTACTCTCTTTGATCATCGTATTCATCGGCATGATCATCACCATCATTTCCGCCGGGTTATCCTATTTTGTAGGCAAAGCGGCAAAACTGCAGGAAGAAAACGATTTGACGATATAGGGGGATGCAGATGGAAAGAGAAATTATTTTCAATATCGATGTGATGCTCGCCAAACGAAAAATGAGTGTTTCCGAGTTAGCCGACAAAGTCGGCATCACTGTTGCCAATATGTCTATTTTAAAAACCGGAAAAGCAAAAGCGGTCAAAGTGTCCACTCTTGCCAAACTCTGTGAGGCATTAGATTGTCAGCCAGGAGACCTTTTGGAATATCGGGAAAAAAGATGATCTTTTCTGTTCTCGGAACAACTTCGCATGTGTTTCTATCGATCTTTTTACAAAAACAAAAAGAGGGAGCTGTCTTAAAACACAGCTCCCTCTTTTAAATGACCTTACTTCCTTTTTCTTTTTTAATCGATCTGTTCCCTTAACATAAAGCTGGAATGCATCGCTTCAAACATTCTGCCGATCTTGACCGCATCTCCCACAGAATAAACCGGCACATTTACCTGATCCAATTCCGGCAAATGATTGCTTTTAGACCCTACCGCAAACACAACAGTATCGATCCCGTCTATTTTTTTCCATAACCCGCTGTGATCAAAGATCACCTTGTGATCCTGGAATCCTACTACTTTTGCGTCCACAAAAAGTTCAAAATCACTAAAATCCAGCCGTCTTAACAAATACTCTTTTTCCGTGCTGTTCATATCTTTGGCAAAGGTGGGCTGCATTTCAAAAATATACACTTTTTTGCCCAACTGGATCAAATATTCCGCTGTTTCCATCCCTACTTCGCCGGCGCCGATCAGCGCGACTGTTTCACCCGGACAATCTTTTTGCTGCAGCACATCCCACGCCGTCAGTGCATTTAAATTTTCCATGCCCGGCAAAGAAAATTTCACAGGATTTGCTCCCGTCGCTTCTATGATGATATCCGCTTTATATTTTTCCATGGTATCTTTTCCGTAAGCTTCATTCAGTCTGACTTTTACATGAAGCCGTATCAATTCCCGTTTTAAAAACTCAATAAACGGTTTTAAGTCTCTGGTTTTGTGTTTCGGTGTTGCGGCCAAATTCCCTTGTCCGCCCAAAACACCGGATTTCTCGATCAAAATCACACGATGTCCCTTTTTTGCTA
>JAEEYS010000137.1 GCA_016288255.1 Bacillota bacterium | reverse complement strand
GATCAGAACAAACCCCAAAAGCTCCCGTATGATATTGGCCAAAAACGCCACCGTGCCCAGCATGGCGGAATAAGAAGCCGTGATCATGACGCCGGACAAAGAATACCATCCGAATCCGGCACTGACAGCCAAAGATTCCAAAGGCATATAGGGTGTGATAAGCCCTGCCAAAAGGCCTCCCAAAAGGCTTCCCAACGCGGTAAAAAAAGGAAGCTTCAAAACCACCGTGCCCAGTCTTGTCCCATCTTTTAGCGTCTCTTTATTGCTGCCCAAATCGACTCCCACAAAAAAGACCAAAGCGATCAAAATATATTGGAGCACCGTATCCATAAAAGCAAGCTCCATCTGAAACATGCTGCAGATCCTTCCCGATATGATACCAAATACGATCACCAGTAATATCTTAAAACTCACTTTTTTCTTTTTTCTCCTTTACAAAAAAGTGGACCAAAAGAAAACTGCCTGTCATAGCGCCGATACATAAAATCAGCGCGTATAACCCAAGAGAAGGGATGCTCGCAAAGATCTCTTTGTTATTGCCGATCTTCAGTCCCATGATAAAAAGAAGAATATAAATGGATAAACTGACCAATCGGCGATTCACCGCCATTACGCGCTCCCCTATTTTGCATTTGATCCCTACTATCATGCCCAGGATTAAAAACAACAGTATAAGTAGTAGATTTGATATCATATTTTTTTCTGCCTTTTGACTAGACTTTTGCCCATCGGATCGTACATAAAAAATGTATCCTCTTAAGCTTACTTCTATTATAACAAAATAGACAGGCTTTTGACTTCAAAATCTGCATTTTTCCGATTTTTATCTGAAAATACCGACAAAAGGCAAAGCCTCTACCCCAAAGGACACATTTTTCGGTTTGTCATTGTATATTTTTTGGTCTTAGTTTAAAAACTCATCGTCCACATCATATTCTCCGGACAATTCCCATTTTTCCAAAATTTCCTGAAACTCATCTTCATCGTCCACAGAAACAAAAAAGTCTTCTCCGTCCTCTGTTTCCACCCGAAGAGGCACCACATATTCTTCATTGGGATCCGGAACCACGATCACATATCTTCTGTCCTCAATATCGATCATATCAACGATTTCACATTCAAATTCATTTCCTTCATCGTCCAACAGCACTACTATATTTTCATTTTGTTGTTCCATTAAAATCCCTCCTTATTCGAAAACCGATCCATGTAATTTTGTAAGATCAGCACTGCCGCTAATTTATCGATCACTTTTTTTCGTTTTTTTCGGCTGATATCGTTTTGAAGCAGCACCCGTTCCGCTTCCATGGTCGTGAGCCGCTCATCCCATAAATCCACAGGAATATCCAGCGCCTCTTTTAACCGCTCCGCAAAGAGCAAGACCCGCTCGCCCACAAAGCCGATGGTACCGTTCATGTTTTTTGGCAGCCCCACTACCAATTTTTCTATCTCATATTCTTCTATCAGTTTTCTGATCTTTTGGATATCTTCCTCTTCTTCCGTGCGGCGAAGGGTCATGACCCCCTGCGCAGTGATGTTTAAAGCGTCACTGACCGCGATCCCGATGGTTTTTTCGCCCACATCCAGCCCCATTAATTTCATCTGTCCTCCGGCTTTAAAGATCCTCCCGACCTTCCAAATAAAAAGTCAAGAGCTCTTCTATGATTTTATTTCGTTCTACTTTTTTGATCAAATTCCTGGCATTGTTGTGACTTGTAATGTAAGCGGGATCACCGGAAATCAAATATCCTGCCATTTGTACGACCGGATCGTATCCCTTCTCTTTCAGTGCTTGAAACACGTCCAAAAGGATCTTTCTTTCTTCTTCCCTATTATCTTCCATATCTAGTTTGATGGTATGGTTTAAGTTTTTTTCCATTGCTGCCTCTCCTTTCTCTTTGAATCATGACTTTTACAAGTTATCTTAAAAAGGTTTTCATCTTCTTTTTACTTAAAAACGCTCCTTTTTTACAAGAGGCACTTCAATCTGCTCTGTCAAGAAGAAGGTTTGCCTGTTCGATATCAAAGAAAATATAGAATTTTACTCTCTCAAAATCCTAAACTTTTCTTTTTTTATTATTCTATACTTTTGGCATTTATCCTTCTATCTTTTCTTTTACCAATTCCAACCCTTTTTGTAAAGCCTGTTCGATCTTGGAAGGGTCTTTTGCGCCTGCCTGCGCCATGTCGGGACGCCCACCGCCGCCGCCGCCGGCCACTTTTGCCACTTCTTTGATGATATTTCCCGCGTGCAGCACTTTTCCTGCCAAATCTTTGGTCACGGAAACCACAAAATTGACTTTTCCGTTATTTTCCGCTCCCAAGATCACGATACCGGAAGAAATCTTATCACGGATCATATCCGCTGTATTCCTTAACGCTTCCATGTCCGGTACATTGACTTGTTTTGCTACCGCTTCTATGTCTTGGATCTTTACGATCTCGATCTCTTCCGCTTGTTTGGATGCCATCTTCGCTTCTATTTTGGAAAGTTCCCGTTCCGTTTCTTTTACCTTATCCTGCAGCGCGTCCACTTTGTCGACGATGCTTTCCGGTCTGGCTTTCAATTTTTCGGAAAGGGTGCTTATGATTTTATCGTTTTCTCTCAATAAAGCAAGTACCTGATATCCGGTAGTCGCTTCTATCCTTCTTAAGCCGGCGCCTACGCTGCCTTCCGATAAAATTTTGAACAGGCCGATCTCTCCCGTTGATTTGACATGGGTCCCGCCGCAAAGTTCCTTGCTGTAATCCCCCATGGTGATCACACGCACTTCCTGACCGTATTTTTCTCCGAAAAGCGCCATAGCGCCTTCTTTTACCGCGTCTTCCACCGTAGAAATGGAAAGACAGACCGGCAGATCGCTAAAGATCATTTCATTGACTCTGTTTTCAATGGTCAGCAGTTCTTCTTCCGTGATCCTTTGATAGTGGTTAAAGTCAAATCTGAGCCGTTCTGCTTCTACCAAAGAACCTGCCTGATTGACATGTTCTCCCAAAGTTTCTTTTAACGCTTTATGAAGGATATGGGTCACGGAATGGTTTCTGGCAGTGGCTTTTCGTCTTTCTTTATCTACTGTTAAAGAAACGATGTCGCCCGTCAAAAAACTTCCTTTTATAAAAGAACCCACATGGATAAACTTTCCGTCCGGAGATTTTTTGGTATCTTTTACTTCAAAGGTCCCGTTATTGTTTTCAATACAGCCCGTATCCCCCACCTGACCGCCGGATTCTCCGTAAAACGGGGTAACGTCCGTAATGACAAATTCTTCTCCGCTTAATAATACCTTGCCTTGTTCTTCCAAGGTATCATATCCGACAAACTTGGTTTCCGGCAGATCCTTCAATTCTTCTTCCGACACATAATCGGTATTGTTTTTGGCTTTTCTGGCTTCTTTCGCTCTGGTTTTCTGTTCTTCCATCGCTTTTTCAAAGCCCGCTTTGTCTACGGTAAATCCTCTTTCTTCCGCCAAATCTTCTGTCAGATCCATAGGAAAGCCAAAGGTATCATAGAGCAAAAACGCATCTTTCCCGGAGATCACGGTTTTGTTTTCCGCTTTTAATTCTCCCAAGATCTCTTCCGCTTTTCTGAGTCCTTCGTTCAAGGTCATAAAGAAACGTTCTTCTTCGTTTTGGATGACATTTTTTACATAGTCCTGTTTTATTTTTAAGTCCGGGAAGAAATCTCCCATCAATCTGACTACTTCATCTACGATCTTATAGAAGAAAGGTTCTTCAAATCCCAAAACCTGTCCAAACCGAACAGCTCTTCTTAAAATCCTTCTTAACACATAGCCTCTACCTTCGTTGCTCGGAACGACCCCGTCGCTGATCAAGAAGGTGCAAGACCGAATATGATCTGCGATAACGCGGAAAGGAAATCCTTCTTTCCCGTCGTCATAGGTTTTTCCCGTCATCTTTTCGATATATTGGATAATGGGATAAAGCAGATCCGTATCATAATTGCTGTGAACGCCCTGCAAGAACATGGTGATCCTTTCCAGACCCATGCCGGTGTCGATACTGGGTCTCGGAAGCGGTGTCAATACGCCGTTTTCATCTCGGTTATACTGCATAAATACCAAATTCCAAATTTCGGTCCATCTGTCGCAATCACAGACCCCGATACCGCATTGGGGATGTCCGCAGGAAAGCTCTTCCCCTCTGTCCACAAAAATTTCACTGCAGGGACCGCAGGGACCGGTATCCCCCATGCTCCAAAAATTATCTTTTTCACCCAGCCGAACGATTTTTTCTGCCGGCACATGCATTTCATCTTTCCAAATATCATAGGCTTCGTCATCGTCTTTATACACGCTGACATACAATTTTTCTTTTGGAATACACAATTCTTCTGTCAGAAAAGTCCACGCAAAAGTGATCGCTTCCCGTTTAAAATAGTCTCCAAAAGAGAAGTTTCCCAGCATTTCAAAAAAAGTATGGTGCCGAGGCGTTTTTCCCACCATATCCAAATCATTGTGCTTGCCCCCTGCGCGAACGCATTTTTGAGAGGACACCGCTCTTTTATAAGGCAGCACCGCATGCCCCAAAAAGACATCCTTGAACTGATTCATCCCCGCATTGGTAAACAGCAACGTTTTATCATTGGTAGGGATCAAAGAAGAACTGGGCACATGAGTATGTCCGTTCTTTTCAAAAAATTGAATGAATTTATCTCTGATTTCAAAACTTGTCCATTTTTCTGCCATTGTGCTAAAATACTCCTTCCTATTCCCTCATGCATGTTCTATAAAGGAAAACTCCCATCCCGACGTGATGAGAGCCGATCCATCATCCTACTGTAAATGCTATATTCTGGTATCAATCCTACTATACTTATTCTACTTTTAAAGAACCATAAAGTAAACAAAAACCTACTGTATTTCCAATATTTTTGCAAATACAAACTGACAGACCACTTTTAGAAGGGACAGGATCGGAATGGCCAAAAACATTCCCGATATGCCAAAAAGCTTTTCTCCCGCAAAGATCGCTAAGACTATAACGGCAGGATGGAGTCCCGTGGAGTTTCCCATGATCTTCGGTGAGATCACAGAAGATTCCACCTGCTGCAAGATCCATAAAAGAAGCAGTGTCAAACCCGCTTTGGACGGGCTGGATACCAAAACAAAGAGTAAAATGGGGACCGCTCCCAGGATCGGTCCAAAATAAGGAATGATGTTCAATATCCCGTTGAATACGGCAAAGACCGGCGCATAACGGATTCCCAAAAAATACAAAATACCGAAGGTGCCGATACCGATCATCAAAGAGACCCATAATTGTCCTTTTATAAAGCGGATCATGCTTTCATCCATTTTTTGCAAAAGCTGCGCGGCATCCTTTTCCCAGCTGACAGGCAGCAGTTTTAAAAATCCCCTTTTTATTTTTCCTTTGTCCCGCAAAAAATAAAAAGTCAGGATCGGCACGATAAAGATCGTTGTGAATTTGGAGACCGCGTTCATGAAACTATCCATCAGCCACTTTAAAAATCTTGTGGCGGTGCCGGTCACATAGGTTTTTACCTGCTCTAAAACAGCTAGGATCATCTCCTGCGATTCTTTGTTTTTGGGCAAATGCTTAAAATCCTGCAGTAAACTGTCTATTTGAACGGAATAATCGGAGATGGTATCCAATAAGCTTTTTAATTCCGCCGTCAGTCGGGGGATCACCAAAAAAATCAGGAGGATCAGCAAGGAAAAGAAAAAGAACATGACAATATAGACAAGATAGTTTTCTTTGACACCCCATTGTTTGAGCTTGTCCCAAAGGGGCATCAAAAGGTAAGCCAAGATGACAGACAAAAGACAAGGGGTCAAGATCTCCATAAAAAAAGCTCTGCCTTTTATCACCAGGCAGAGAAAAAAACCGAGCAGAAAAAGGCCCGCCATTTTTAACCGAAACGGTACTTCTTTTGATCCTTCTTTCTTTTTGACATCTTCCATTCCCATTTTATTTCACGCTTCCCGCCAGTGACATCACTTCTTTTCTGGTCAAGGTGCCGTCATCTTCTATTTGAAAAACTTCAATGGATTTTTTATAGATCCTGTATTCTTTGTAGCAGTCACTGCAATAATATTGCCGATATCCTACCAATCCTGTGTTTCTGCCGCCGCAAATAGGGCACTTCATTTTCTATTCCTCTTTTCTTCTATTTTTTGGATCAATCCGCCGTAGGTCTCTTCCACATACGGATCATATTGCTTCAATAAAACTTGATCTTCTAAAATCGAATAGTAAATATTTAAGGTCACTTTCTTTCTGCCTGACAACAGGTCATGAAACAGTCCGTCCGACAGGAGAAAAGCTTCCAGCGTTCCTGTTTTCTCCCGAAAAAGCACATCATAAATCCGGCCTATCCGGTTTCCGTCTTTGGTCATCACTTCTTTTGCCAAAAGATCGCTGTTTTTTTCCGTTTCTTTCTTGCAATCATCTTCTTTTTCATCATTTGAAACGCCTTTTTGACTTTTGCAGTACAATACTTTTTCTTCTATTCCTGTCACATCTTCCAAAGGCAAAAACCATTCTTTTTTGAGTACGTTTTTGGGTTTTATCAAAAACCCTTCTACTTTTTTCTTCTTTGGGTCTAGGATGATTTTTCCGACTGCGCCGGATCCTTTGCCGCTATTCTCTTCTTTTACCTCTATATCCAATAATTGTAAAAAACTGAACATTTTCTCCACCCGTGATTTCATTTTTATTTTTACCTAAAATCTGGATATTATACTTTTTCTGCTTTTGTTTCTCTTTCGTTTTTCATGGCAGGCATTTCAAAGCAAAAAAAAAGCAGCCTTTGGCTACTTTTCTTCCCCTGTTTCCACGATTCTTTCCGAAATGATCCCGCCGCCTAGCAGCTTATCCTCTTCATAAAAAACGCAGGACTGCCCTTTTGTTACCGCTCTGCCCGGAGAGGAAAACATGACCTTTACTCTGTTTCCATCCATTCGGATCAAAGAAGCGGGAATGGTTTTTACGCTGTGCCGTATCTTTACATCCGCTTTTTTGGGCAGCATCCCCCACTCATTTTGGTTTTGTTCCAGCGCGGAAATATAATTGACATTTTTTACGATCAATCCTTTGCTGAAGGTGTCAAAATTGCTTCCCAGCACGACTTCATTGGTGTCGGGACGAATATCGATCACATAAAACGGCTCATTGCCGGAGATCCCCAATCCTTTCCGCTGCCCTATGGTATAATATGGGATCCCCTGATGTTTCCCCAAGATATGTCCTTCCTTGTCCACAAAATTTCCTTCCTGTATACTGATCCGCTCCGACAAAAATCTTTTGTAATCATCATCCGGGATAAAACAATTTTCTTGACTGTCCGGTTTTTCCGCCGCTTTGATCCCAAACAGTTTTGCCAGTGCCCTGACTTCTTCTTTGGTATATTTTCCCAAAGGAAAAAGAAGATGTTTCAATTCTTCCTGCGTCAAACGGTATAGCATATAAGTCTGATCTTTGGAAGCGTCCACCGCTTTTAACATTTCATACTCATGGGTCTCCCTGTTATACTGCAGTCTCACGTAATGCCCTGTCGCCAAATAAGAAGCTCCTAATTTTTTTGCTTCTTCTAAGAGCCGCTTGAATTTTACTTCTTTATTGCATATTACACAGGGATTCGGCGTTCTTCCCTCTTTGTATTCCGATACAAAGTTTTCTATCACGATCTTTTGAAAGTCTTTTTCCACATCCACTACATAATGAGGGATCCGCAGATCTTCCGCTACTTTTTTCCCCTCTGCCACAGGGTCAGCCTTTCCCTGCCCAATGGTCATGGTCAGGCCTAAAACATCATATCCTTCTTTGAGCAGTAAAGCGGCAGTCACCGCGCTGTCAACACCGCCGCTTAACGCCACCGCTACTTTTTTCCCTTTTTTCATATCCATAGTATCACCCGAACAATGTGCTGAATGGATTTTACTGTTTTCTTTTGAAAGGAGCAAATGTTTTCCATCCGCATCGTTTTCTTTCCTCTTTAATTTTTATAGAAAGGGGCTGTGCCCCGCAGTTTTTTTACTATTTCTGGCAAAACTGACAACAGCCTGTCGATCTCTTCTTTTGTTGTGTTCCTCCCCAGAGTGAATCTTAAAGAACCATGCGCCGTCTCAATGTTTGCCCCCGTCGCCAAAAGCACATGGGAAGGAGATTTCGAAGCGGAATTACAGGCGCTGCCGGCAGAAGCGCATATCCCGTACAGATCCAGCAATAACAACAAGGCTTCGCCTTCACAAGATGAAAAGGAAAAATTGATATTATGCGGGAGCCGCTGCTCTCTGCTGCCGTTTAGCACAACATCCGGCACGCTTTTTTCGATCCCTTCTATCATTTTATCTCGCAAAGAAAGGAGCCTTTTCCCTTCCGTCTCCCATTCCGTTTCCAGTAGCTCACAAGCTTTTCCAAAACCCGCGATGCCTGCTACATTTTCCGTGGAGGGCCGCCTTTTTCTTTCTTGGGCGCCCCCGTGGAGCAAATTATCGATGACGGTCCCTTGCTTGATATATAACGCGCCCACTCCCTTGGGGCCATAGATCTTATGCGCCGAAAAAGACAACAGATCCACACCCGATTCTTCCACATCCACCTTGATCTTTCCTACCGTTTGCACCGCATCCGTATGGAATAAAATCCCCTTTTCCTTTGCGATCTCAGCCGCTTCTTTGATTGGCTCGATAGAACCGATCTCATTGTTGGCATGCATGATCGATACTAAAATCGTGGTGTCTTTGATGGCGCGTTTTAGATCTTCTAAATCAATGATCCCATCTTGTCCTACGGGTAAATAGGTCACTTCAAATCCGTTTTTTTCCAAATATTCACAGGTATGGAGTACTGCGTGATGCTCGATCGTTGTCGTAATAATGTGATTGCCTTTTCCCTTCCAGGCGGACGCGATCCCTTTGATCGCCCAGTTATCTGCTTCTGTCCCGCTTCCGGTAAAAAAGATCTCTTCCGGCTTTGCGTGGATCAGTTTTGCCGTTTTTTCTCTTGCTTCTTCCAGAACCCGTTTTGCTTCTCTGCCATAAGAATAGATACTGGAGGGATTTCCAAAGGTTTCCCGATAAATCGGCAGCATGGCTTCTAATACTTCTTCTCTTACCGGTGTAGTCGCCGCATAATCCATATACACTCTTGCCATTTCTTGCCTCCCGGTTCTATGGTTTTCTCTTTTGCTGTTTGCTATCCTTCTCGGATCAAATCAGCTATAGTCACAGAATCGAACGCTTCCGTCATCTTTTCCGATATTTTTTCAAACAAAGGGAGCAGTCTGCACTCTTCCGCCTCATCGCATCGGAAAGCGGCATTTTTGGCAGTGCATTCCGTGATCCCGATAGGCCCTTCCAAAATCTGGATCACATCTCCCGCCGTGATCTCTTGCGGTTCTTTTGCCAGATGATATCCGCCGTGCGTTCCTCTGTAACTTTTGACAAGTCCCCCTTTTTTCAACTGGGCAAACAACTGTTCCAAATAGTTTTCAGAAATATTTTGGCTTTCCGCAATGGATTTTAAAGACACCGGCGACTCTTTTCCCTGTCTGATCGCCAATTCACAAATAGCTCTCAATCCATATCTTCCTTTTGTAGATAACTGCACTGTACTCTCACCTCAAATTCCTATTAAAATGCTTGGAATTCACAGTACCACAATAGCATCTGCCTTAAAAAAAGTCAATATTTCCGCCCGCTCCTGCCGAACCTTGCTGTTTCCCCATAAACAAAAAGAGAGGTCTCTCTCCCATCTTATGCCAAAACAGAAAATTTGCCTCTCTTTTTTGTTTTATCCTGCAATATAAAAAAAGAAAAAGCCTGCTCACAGCATGCGGGCTTTTTCTTTTAACTTTTTGATCTTGTTTTACATCAATCGTCCCAGTCCTCATCGTCATCATCGTCTGCTTCCCAACGACCCACGTCTACATCCATGATCTTTCCGGTCTCGGCATGGATCTCATATTCGTATTCCGCTTTTCCTTTTACATAAAACTCGATATCATAAACTAAAGCACCGTCTTCCCGATCCAGTTTTGCCTTGCTGAATACCACATTCCCTTTAGAAAGCCCGGCATGTTTTAACGCAATGGATTTTGCTTCCTCTACCGTAATGGTGCTTGCTTTCTTCTCTGTTGAGGTCGTTTTACCGGAAGATGCTGTCTCTTCTTTTTGTGTTGTTCCGGCGTTTTGCTTGGTGTCGGTTGTTTGTTTTCCGGTATCTTTTTCTTCCGGTTTGACTTCTTTCACAGGCGTTTTCTGCTCTTTTGTTCCGTTTGCGGAAGCTTTTTTTACCGTATCTTCCTCATCCCACGCTTCATAGTTTTTTTCCAAGATAGCGCCGGAAACAGCGTCGATCTCATATTCGTACTCCGCTCTTCCCTTTACGTAAAATTCGATATCATAGATCAGTTTACCGTCTTCTTTTTCTAATTTTGCTTTTTCAAAAACGACCGCGTTTTCCGAAAGTCCGGCGCTTTTTAAAGCGATCCCTTTTGCTTTTTCTACGCCGATCACATTGACTTCATTCGGATTTTGCTGTTCCGACGGGTTTGACGGGGTCACGGAAGGCTCTCCCGAAGCGGTTTCTTTGTCCTTTTCATATCCCGGTATTCCCTCTTGTTCTCTTTCTAATATCTTTCCGTTAGAAGAGTCGATCTTATATTCGTATTTTATGCCATTTGCGGTAAACTCCAGTTCATAAACAAATTTCCCTTTTTCCAGATCGAATTCACTTTCGATCAGCTTCGCTTCTGCCGGTGAAACATTGGCATCCGCGTAGGCAAGCCGAAGCGCTGTCTCGTCTCCTATGGCGTTACTTTTTGCGATCTGCCCCGCCGCATAAGCGGCACCGCCGCCCAAAGCTACGACACAAACCAAAACAATGGCGATGATCGTTGTTTTTTTCATATTTCTTCCTCCTTTAGATTTTTTATCTCTTCTTTTGTCTTGATTGTAATGCCCT
>JAEEYS010000136.1 GCA_016288255.1 Bacillota bacterium | reverse complement strand
AACATACTCTCTTCCTCCCCTTTCCTTATTTGAACTGTTCCAAGAACCGATTATCGTTTTCATAAAAAGCGCGGATAGCGTTCATGCCGTATTTCGGAATGCAGGTCCTTTCAATCTCCAAGCCGAACGCAAAACCGGATACTTCATTCGGATCATATCCCGCCATAGCAAGCACGTTGGGATGCACCATCCCCGCGCCTAAAATTTCGATCCAGCCGGTATCGGAGCATACCCGGCAGCCTTTTCCGCCGCAGACGATACAGGAAATATCCACTTCGGCGCTGGGTTCGGTAAACGGAAAGTTATGAGGCCTGAATCTGACTTCTCTTTCTTCCCCGAAAATCGCTTTGCAAAAAGTGGTCAAAGTCCCTTTTAAATCGCCGAAACTGATGCCTTTTCCCACTGCCAGCCCTTCCATCTGCGTAAACAGCGGCGAATGGGTCGCGTCCAAATTATCATTCCGATACACACGTCCCGGCGCAATGATCTTGAGCGGCGGTGCGTTTTTTTCCATCGTTCTTGCCTGCATAGGCGAAGTCTGGGTCCTCAGCACGATTTCCGGATTGATATAGAACGTATCCTGATAATCTCTGGAAGGATGGAATTTCGGCGCATTCAAAGCGTCAAAATTATAATAGGTCAATTCTACTTCCGGGCCGTCCACCACGTCATAACCAAGCCCGATAAAAACGGATTTGACTTCATTGATGGTCTTGGTCAAAGGATGCACATTACCTCTTTCTGCCTTTTTGCCCGGCATGGTCACATCGATCCGTTCTCTTTCCAATAAAAACTCTTTGCGTTTTTCCTGTAGGATTTTTTCTTTTTCAGCCAAACTGTTTTCGATCTTTTCCCGGATCTCATTGGCGTATTTTCCCATCATGGGACGTTCTTCCTTGCTTAGATCTTTCATCCCTCTCAAGATCGAAGTTAAGGATCCTTTTCTGCCCAATACTTTTACTTTTAAATTCTCCAATTCTTCCAGACTGTCTGCCTTGTTCAAAGCTTCAATGCTCTCGTTTAAAATCTCTTTCAGCATATTTTTCATTTTTTCACGCCTCCTGCTTTTATCCTCTGTTATGAGCAAAAAAAAACTTCCATCCCCTTAAGGACGAAAGCTGCCGTGTTACCACCTTATTTGTCTGGTCTTATAGCAAATAAATATAAGCCAAACCACTCTTCACCGATAACGGGGTGACCCGGTCAAGCCTACTGTTATTCAGCTATCCTGCTCCAAAGAGAACTTCAGCTGCCCTATGCTGCTGTGCTTTCACCTGCCACAACTCTCTAAAAACAATCGAAACAGCTTACTTTTCTTTTTCATCGCATTTCAAATCATTCATACATTATCTATATTATAGTATTTGAAAATAAATTGTCAACTTTTTTCCCAAAATATTTTATCCTATTTTATCCTGCTTTAATGCACCGGTTCTCCTCGTTTATATGCTTCTCTTGCTTGCTTAAGGACAGTCTATTTCCACCATCATCAAGATCCGGCTTTCCTTTTCAATCACGGCAGCTATTCTGCCTTTGGTATTCGTACATCACCACCGCCGCCGCAACCGATACGTTCAAAGACTCCGTTTTTTTCTCTATAGGAATATAAAATGTCTGATCACAGCGCGCCAATATCTCCTGCCGGATCCCGTTCCCTTCATTTCCCATGATCACGGCAGTCTTTTGGTCTTTTACAAAAACGTCTTTGATGTCTATCTTGCCATGTACATCCGCCGCCAAAACCGTAAACCCCAGCGCCTTTAAAGAAGAAAAGAGATACTCTTCTTCCTCCACCATGACCAATTTGACCTGAAACAAAGCGCCCATGGTGCTTCTCACTGTTTTCTCGTTATACAGATCTACGGTGCCTTTTAACAAACATACCGTATCCACACCAAAAGCAGCGGCGGAACGAAGGATCGTTCCCAAATTGCCGGGGTCTTGTATCCCGTCCGCGATCAGGATCAAGCGATCTTCTTCTGCTTCTTTTAAATCTCCATCCACAAAAGGCGCCACCGCCAAGATCCCCTGCGGTGTCACCGTTTGACTGATAGATCGAAACAAGCTGTCCGGCACCTCATAGATCATATCCGGCAGTTTCTCCCAAAAAGAAACTTCTTCCGGCAAAAAAGATTCTGCTATGATCACAGTTTCCAAAAAGATGCCTGCCTTCACTGCCTCTTCGATCAAATGGATCCCTTCCAAAACAAATTTCTTTTCATCCGCTCTATTCTTTTTTTGCTGCAGCGCTTTGACAGTTTTGATCACTGTGTTGGTTTTACTGCTGATCTTGATGATTCCCATGCTGTTTTCCCTTTCCGGTCTTATAAATAGCCTCAAAAGAAAAATCGTTTTTAAAAAAAGCCATCCCAAAGCAGGATGGCTTTTCTTTTCCTCTTTTACAGATTGGATTTTGCCACTTCGATCAAATTCTGGAATCCTTGCGGATCTGTTACTGCGATTTCAGAAAGCATTTTTCTGTTGATATCCACATTTGCTTTCTTTAAGCCGTTCATAAACGCGCTGTAGGTCATACCATTCATTCTTGCCGCAGCATTGATCCTGGTGATCCATAATTTTCTGAAATCTCTTTTTTTCAGTTTTCTTCCTTTGTAGGAATGCGCCATTGCGCGGAAAACCGCTTGATTTGCTACTCTGAATCTATTTTTTCTAGCTCCCCAATATCCTTTTGCTTGTTTCAAAATCTTTTTATGTCTTTTATGGGCGCCAACACCCTTTTTTACTCTAGCCATGATCTATTCCTCCTAAATTATTTGTATGGGATCAATTTTTTTACTTTTTGGTAATCTGCTTCACTCACTAAGCCTGCATGTCTTAAATTCATTTTTCTTTTCGCTGATTTTTTAGAAAGAATATGACTCTTATAGGCTTTGGCTCTTTTGATCTTGCCGCCTTTAGATATATTGAATCTTTTTTTTGCGCCGCTGTGTGTTTTCATTTTTGGCATAATTTTGTCTCCTCCTGACTAATTTGTTTTTGGTGCAACTATCATAATCATGCTTTTTCCTTCAAGCATCGGTTTTTTCTCTACCACCGCAACATCTTTCAGCGCTTCTTCGATCTTTTTCATGATCTCCAAAGCCAGATCGGAATGCGCGATCTCTCTGCCCCTGAATCGAACCGTCATTTTGACTTTGTCGCCGTCCGCCAAAAAAGACTTTGCTTGATTCATCCTTACGCCCAAATCATGCTGTTCTATATTCAAGCCGATTCTCAATTCTTTTACATTGATTACTTTTTGTTTCTTCTTTGCTTCTTTTTTTCGTTTGCTGGTTTCATATTTATATTTGCCATAGTCCATGATTTTACAAACCGGCGGTGTAGTCTGACTGGCAATCAATACCAGATCAAGATCTCTTTCCTGGGCCAGTTCCAACGCTTCTCTGCTCCCCATGATCCCCAGCTGATTGTTATCTTCATCAATGAGTCTTAATTCTTTTAATCTAATCTCTTCATTGATCAAAAGTTCTTCGTTAGCTATAATTATTCACCTCCAAGAATGATAAGCATTAAAAAAAGCGGATACTCTTATCCGCCTTCCAATTCATACAAAAGAACTCATATATTCTATCACATGATGAACCCGACACTATGGCGCCAAGGTGAGAGCGGATACTCTACTTTCTTTTTAACAGAATTATTTTAGCACGCATTTTATGAAAAGTCAAGGATCTCTTTCTTTTCTTCTCTTTGCGGCAGGTTTATTATATCATACTCTGTTTTCGTGTCAATCCCAAAAATAGATACAGGCCAAAACTTCTTTTCTTTCAGAATCAGAGAACCTAACAAGCCTTCCCCACATACAATAGTTTTTATCACGATCTGTTGAGGAGGCCTTTTATGTTTGGTTTATTTTTTCCCTACTTGTTTCCCGGATTTTTAGGATTTTGTTCCTATATCACCAATCTCAATTCTTTTCCCCAGCCCCTAAGCCCGGAAGACGAAAAAAAATATCTCACCCTCTGCTGGCAAGGGGATCTGGAAGCCCGAAATATTTTGATAGAGCATAACCTGCGCCTTGTAGCCCATATCGTCAAAAAATTTTCCGGCACAAAACAAAATCAAGATGATCTGATCTCCATCGGGACCATCGGTTTGATCAAAGCCATCTCCACCTATAAAGAAAACAAAAAGACCAGGCTTTCCACCTATGCGGCAAAATGCATCGAAAACGAGATCTTGATGCATTTAAGAGCAACCAAAAAAATAAAGAGCGAAGTGTATCTGGAAGACCCGATCGGCACCGACAAGGAAGGCAACGAGATCTCTCTTATGGACATTTTAGGCAAAGAAGATGATCTGGTGGATGATGCCGTAGAACTGAAACTGTATAAGAAAAAATTGTCTGAAAATATCATGACCGCCCTGGACCCCCGGGAAAGGATCGTCTTGCAGCTTCGTTACGGCTTAAAAAACGGAAACATCTTTACCCAGCGGGAAATCGCCGAAAAATTGGGGATCAGCCGTTCTTATGTATCCCGCATTGAGAAAAAAGCCATTGATAAGCTGTTTCACGCCATCCAGCCGGAACATTGAAAAATGAGTAACGGATCGACCGATTACTCATTTTTACTTACGCTATACCACCCTTTTCTTATTTCAATTCAAAAGAATTACAGTCCACACATGCTGATTCCGTAGGATGCAGCTCATGTGTTCCCACATTGATAGATCTTAATGCGCAGTAATCTTCTTTACCGCAATGGTTTTTACATTGCTGTACGGTACATTTGATACTTTTATTTGCTTCCATGCTATGGCACCTCCCATTTGTTTTAAGTTACAAAACTAGTATGCGCCGTTTTCTATTCCCTATGCGGCAAAGTTTAGGAAACCGTCCCAAAAGGCTCCGCCGATCCGGCATATTTTTCCATTTATTTTTTTACAGTCCCAAACGTGAGCATCATTTGACAATGGTTTTCTTTCCACATACAATAAACATATGACAAAAAAGGAGAAAATCAAATGCAGCAGGAAGTCACGCTTATCGCCACGTCCGCTTTCGGACTGGAAGCCATCACAGCAATGGAATTAAAACGGCTGGGATTTCAAAATACCATAACAGAAAACGGTAAAGTCACCTTTCAAGGCGATCTTTCCGCTATCCCTTACGCAAACCTTTGGCTTCGTACAGCGGACAGAGTCTTATTAAAGATCGGAGAGTTCAAAGCGACCACCTTTGAGGAACTGTTCCAGGAGACCAAAAAACTGCCCTGGCATCTTTATCTTCCGGAAAACGCCGCTTTCCCCGTCAGTAAAGCAAAATCCGTAAAATCAAAGCTTTTTAGCTTATCGGACTGCCAAGCCATTGTAAAAAAAGCCATTGTGGAAAGTTTAAAGACTCATTACGGCGTAGATTGGTTTTCCGAAGAGGGCCCTCTTTATCCTATTATGGTCTCTATTTTAAAAGACACGGTTACTCTTACCATAGATACTTCCGGTACAGGCCTTCACAAGCGGGGCTATCGGCAAAGTCAGACTTTTGCCCCCATCAAAGAAACTTTGGCCGCCGGTTTGATCTATATCAGCAAATGGCACCCGGACCGCACCCTCTATGATCCTTTTTGCGGTTCCGGCACGATTCCCATCGAAGCCGCTATGATCGGCAGAAACATTGCCCCGGGTCTGAATCGCCATTTTGCGTTTGAAGAATGGAGCTTTGTTCCCAAAGAACTCTTAAAAGAGGAAAAAGTCAAGGCGCTAAAAAAGATCGATCAGGAGCGGGAACTGAATATCCTGGCTTCCGATAAAGATTATAAAGCCATCAAGATCGCGTCGGAAAACGCTTTTCAGGCAGGCGTAGATGACGTGATCAAATTTCAAAAACTGGATTTCAAAGACTTCAGTTCCAAGAAAAAATACGCCTATGTGATCACCAATCCGCCCTACGGAGAGCGCCTGGGTGAAAAAGAAGAGGCTAAGGCGCTTTATACCTTGATGGGCAAGATCTTAAGACCCTATGAGGATACTTGGTCTATCTGCGCCATCACTTCTCATGAAGAATTTGAAAAATGCTATGGTGAAAAAGGCAAAAACCGCAAACTCTATAACGGCAAATTAAAAACCTATTTTTATCAATATATCGGTCCTATCCCGCCCAAGAAAAAAGAGAACGATGCCCCGCGGGAAGAAAAAGACAAAGAATAAGATGAAAACACAACAAAAAAACAGAGAGTGATCTATTTTCCTCTCTGTTTTTTTGTCTCAAACCTAAGATTTTTGCGGACTCCCCGCCTTTTAAATAGAAAGACGGATTTTTATAAAAAAGCCCTTCTAGCATCCTTTATGTTTTTCCATCAAATCAAATCCTGCCGAAATATCATACAAACCATTACTGACTGATAAATTTCCTATACTTTTCTATCTAAGCCGACTGGGCAGCAAGCAGGTATCTTATCTGGTATTCTGTCCATTCCCTACAAATTCTATAAAATCCGCGGCTCCTTTTGCTCCGCTTAAAGACAAGAAATCCTCTCGCATTTTCTGCGCTCCAGCTTTGACTGCTTTATCCAAAAGGATCCTTTTCACGGCGCTTTGTATCCCTTCCGGACTTTCAGCCTCTTTTTTTGTCAAAACCGTTCCCGCTCCTACTTCACTCACACGACGCGCGACCGCTTGTTCTTCCCCGGTCAAAGGAAACAAAAGTTCCGGAACACCCATATACATTCCTTCCGAAGCGCTGTTCATTCCGCAGTGTGTAATAAAGAGATCCGCTTTTGCAAGCACCTTCATCTGATCCACAGAATGTTCCACTGTTACATTTTCCGGCAAAGGCGCAAGGATCGTGGGATCAAACGCTTTCCCGCAGGAAATCAGTATATCCATCTCCTCTTCTTTCAATCCTTCGATACAATTTTGATAAAAATCCGGCCTGTCATTGATAACTGTTCCTAAAGAAATATAAACAAAAGGCCTCTGCCCCGGCTCTCTCGTCACTTCCGTCCTTTTTACGCAAGGTCCCACAAAACGGTAATGCCCTTTGTCAAAGGTTTCCGCATAAGGCTGGAATCTTTCCGATGTATAAACGATCGTATTTGTGTCATTTTTGTTTTGTATAATATCGAGTGCGCTTTTTACATGATATCCCAAAGGTCTTAATTTTTTTAAAGCCCGGTTCACCCTCGGCAGTCCCAAGATCATATCTGCCATTTCCGCCTTGCTGTATTTTAAGTATTTAGAAGAATGCTCATTAAAAGCAAAGGTGGTGGTAGAGCATACAAAAGGCAGGTGATACTTTTCCGCTGTCAGTTTTCCCCAAAAGCATGCGGAATCCGATACGATCATATCCGGCTGAAAACAATTTACATCCTCTGCAAGCACCCCATCCATCAGCTTT
>JAEEYS010000135.1 GCA_016288255.1 Bacillota bacterium | reverse complement strand
TGATTTCTACCGCAACATATCCTATGATCATTTCTTTATTTCTTGCATTTCAAAGGATTCAATGATGTCTTCTTCCTTAAAATCATTAAACCGTTCTAAGGAGATACCGCATTCAAATCCCGCATTTACCTCTCTTGCGTCATCTTTAAACCGCTTTAATGCGGCAAATTTACCTTCGTATATTACGATCCCGTTTCTGACCAAACGCGCTTCGGCATTTCTTACCACTTTGCCTTCCAATACATAGCAGCCCGCTACGTTTCCTACGTTCGGCACTTTGAAGATGTTCCTTACTTCCGCTTTGCCTAAGACTACTTCTTCGTATTCCGGTTCCAGCATACCTTTGAGCGCGGCGGTGATATCGTCGATGGCATTATAGATGATCCGATAGAGTTTGATGTCGATCTCTTCTTTTTCCGCCAGTTTTGCCGCTTTGGATTCCGGTCTGACGTTGAAACCGATAATAAACGCTCTGCTTGCTGTTGCCAGCATGACGTCGCTTTCCGTAATAGCCCCTACGCCTGTATGGATCACATTGGCGGAGACCCCGTCTACATCGATTTTTTCCAAAGACTGCTTTAAGGCTTCAATAGACCCTTGCGCATCGGCTTTGATGATAACGTTCAATTCTTTGAAGCTGCCTTCTTTGATCTGTTCATATAAATTCTTCAAAGAAACGGTATTTCGTTTCTGCAGTTCTTCCGCTCTTTGTTTTTCATACCGTTTTCCGGCGATTTCTTTTGCTGTTTTGTCATCTGCCACAGCTGTCAAAATATCCCCCGCTACCGGAACATCGTTCAATCCTTGTACTTCTACCGGAATGGAAGGACCTGCTTTTTTGATCTTTTTGCCTTTATCGTCCAGCATAGCTCTGACTCTTCCGTGGGTCACACCGGCAACGATAGAATCGCCGACCTTTAAGGTCCCGTTTCTGACGATGACCGTCGCTACCGGGCCTTTTCCTTTGTCCAGCTTGGATTCTATGATAACACCGCTTGCCAAACGGTTGGGGTTGGCTTTCAATTCTTCCATTTCCGCTACCAGCATCAGCATATCCAGCAGCTCGTCGATCCCTTCGCCGTTTTTGGCGGAAACATTGACGCAGATGGTACTGCCGCCCCATTCTTCCACCAAAAGACCATATTCCGTCAGCTGTTGTTTTACCCGTTCCGGATTGGCGTTTGGTTTGTCGATCTTATTGACCGCGACCACGATAGGCACCCCTGCCGCTTTGGCATGGTTGATGGCTTCTATCGTCTGCGGCATGATCCCGTCGTCTGCCGCCACCACCAAAATAGCGATGTCCGTTACCTGCGCGCCTCTTGCCCGCAGTGTAGTAAACGCTTCGTGGCCCGGCGTATCCAAAAAGACAACGGTCTTTCCGTTTACAGTCACTTTGGAAGCCCCGATATGCTGGGTGATGCCCCCTGCTTCCGTACCGGTCACATTGCTTTTTCTGACAGCGTCCAAAAGAGAAGTTTTGCCGTGATCGACGTGTCCCATGACCGTAACGATAGGGATCCTTAAAGTCAATTGACTTTCGTCGTCCTCTTCTTCCCCTTTATTGTCATAGTTTACTTCATTTTCTTCTTTTAATACTTCTACCCCAAATTCATTTGCCACTTTTTCTGCTGTTTCGTAATCGATGTCTTGGTTGATACCTGACATAATCCCCATACCGATCAGCTTCATAATCAGTGTAGTCGGCGGAACATTCAATTTTGCAGCCAGATTCCCTACCGTGATTGTGTCAGGAAGAATAATGATGTCTTCTATTTTCTGTTCTTCCTCTCTTTGTTGTCCTTTTTTATGTTTTGCGCCGCCTTTTTTATTCGGATCTTTTTTTACCGGTTTTTTGGATTTCTTTTCCAAATGATTTACAGAAAGATTCTGTCTTGCTTCCTGCTCATTGACAGACGCATCCTTTTTCTTGTCCAAAGGTTTTTTGTCTTTCTTTTCTTCTTTTCTCTTGCCGTCTTTTCCCTTTGGTTTTCCTTCTTTTTCTTTTTTAGCTTCTTTTTTCGGATCCGCGACCGGCGGCAATTTTACCGGACCGATCACCTTATCTTTTACTTTTTTTGCCTGCAGGGGATTTAAAGCAGACATGTGATTCTTCACTTCTATGCCCAACGAAGCAAGTATTTCAATTATTTCTTTACTGGTTTTATCTAATTCCTTTGCCAACTGATATACTCTGATATTTGACATTTACTCACCCCCGTATCTTTACATGGAAATACATTTTTCAATTTTTTCTGCTAATTTCTTCTCATGGATGATTAATAATGTCCTCTCTTTTTTGCCCAACGCTTTCCCTAATTCTTCCTTTTTCCCAAATACAACATAACTGATCCCTTTTAGATCCAACAAGGTTTTATATTTTTTTTCAGAAGACGCCGAAATATCCTCTGCCAGAATGACCAAATAATTGTCTTTTCTTTTTTTTAAAGCAGCCATTACCTGATCTTCTCCGGAAGAAAGCAATCCCGCTTTTTGGCATAAGCCCAAAAGTTGAAACGCATTATTCATCTTCCACATACTCCAACGCCATTTCTAAAAATCCATCCGGTAAAGGCGCTTCCAGCGCTCGCTCGATCTGTTTGTTCTTGACCGCATTTTCCAGGCAGTTTCTTTTTTTGCAAATATAACAGCCTCTTCCGGCTTTTTTCCCTGTAGGATCGATCGTGATATCCTCTTCCTTTGGTTTAACGATACGCAAAAGCTCCCGCTTGTCGAACCGTTCTTTGCAGCTGACGCAAATTCGCAAAGGTATCTTTCTTTTTTTCTGCATGGATACGCCTCCTTTACCTAATTATCTTCTTCTGTTTCTCCCGCTTCTTCTGTTTCTTGTTCTTCTTCTTTTTTGCTGTTCACCTGAGATTCGCATTTGATGTCGATCTTCCAGCCAGTCAATTTAGCGGAAAGTCTGGCATTTTGCCCTTCTTTTCCTATGGCCAAGGACAATTGAAAATCCGGTACTACGATCTCCGCGCTTTTTTCTTCTTCATTGATTTTTACATCGATGACTTTAGCGGGGCTTAAGGAGTTGGCCAAGTATTCTTTTTGATCCAAGCTGTATTTGATGATATCGATCTTTTCGCCCTTAAGCTCATCCACGATCCGCTGTACCCGCATCCCTTTGGGTCCGATGCACGCGCCGATGGGATCGACATTTTCATCCGCGGAATATACCGCGATCTTCGCTCTGGAACCGGGTTCTCTGGAGATGGCTTTGATTTCCACTATACCGTCGTGGATCTCCGGCACTTCCAGTTCAAACAATCGTTTGACCAAAAAAGGATGGGTCCTAGAAACAACGATCTGCGGCCCTTTTGTGGTCTTTTTCACTTCCAGGATAAAGCTTTTCAGTCTGTCGTTCACCTGATATTTTTCTCCCGGGATCTGTTCTTGAAGCGGTAAAACTGCTTCGATCTTGCCCAAATCGATGGTGACCATTTTTTTGTCCACTCTTTCCACAATCCCTGTTACCAGATCCGTTTCCCGTCCGGCAAACTCATTATAGATGTTTTTCCGTTCCGCTTCTTTCAACCGCTGCATAACGACCTGTTTCGCGGTCTGCGCGGCGATCCTGCCAAAATTCTTCGGTGTCACTTCAAAATCCACAATGTCTTCCAAATCATACTTGGGATTGATTTCTTTTGCTTCTTCCAAAGAAACTTCCGTAAACTCATCTTCCACCGTTTCCACAACCGTTTTCTTTGCATAAACTTTTACCACACCGGTATCCCGTTCCATGAGCACATCTACGTTCTGTTTGGAACCGAAATTCTTTTTATATGCAGAGATCAAAGCTGCTTCAATGGCCTCAAATATGATTTCTTTCGCAATGCCTTTTTCCCTTTCCAACTCATTTAATGCTTCAATAAATTCCTTATTCAACACTGCACCTCCGATTTTCTTTTACCGTTTTTTTCTTCCATAAAGCCCTAAAATATTACATCAAGCCTTACTTCTTTGATGTTGTCACAGGGAATTTTGATTTCCTTATCCGTTTGAATGGTGACGTCCTGTCCGTCCATACCCATCAGTTTCCCGATCAGCTTCTTTTTATTCTGGACCGGCGTCTTTGTCTTTACTACAACTTGTTCCCCCAAGAACCGGTCAAAATGCTCTTTTTTCAAGAGTTTTCTGTCCAGTCCCGGAGAAGATACTTCCAGATAATAACTGTCCGGAATCGGGTCTTTTTCATCCAATATCGGGTCCAAAGCGTTACTTACCGCCTGGCAATCCTCAATCAAAATGCCTTCTTCCTTTTCCGTGTCGATATAGATCCTCAAATACCACTCTCTTTCTTCTTTTACATATTCAATGTCGTATAGGATATATCCCAATTCTTCCACAATGGGCCTTGCGATTTCCTCTACCACATTCTCTACCTTTTTCTTCATAAAAAAAAGCCTCCTGATTTCATTGGCCATTCCATGTATCATCTCAAATTCTTGCAAGCGGCAGAATAGTTTCAATCCTCCCAATAACGAATGAAAGTGGGTTATTTACCCACTTTCAGCACAAACTATTCTCTTAACATCTGCCATTATAACACAGCTTATTCTAAAAATCAAGTTCTGACTTCGTCCTTTTTACTTTTTCCCTATCAGTTGATCAGATGGAACAAAGAAATCTGGTTGTCGTCCGGTAAAAAGTCGATGGCGCCGTGATTTTTCAT
>JAEEYS010000134.1 GCA_016288255.1 Bacillota bacterium | reverse complement strand
TGTCATTGCGGCTGTTTTTATTCTGGCAGTAAATAAAGTACTCCGTAGTAAAAAAGAAAAAAGAGGATGCAGCGGCGACTGCGGGGATTGCCATAGCGTCTGTTTTGATGCGGAGGTGAAACGAAATGGGAAATACAGTTGATCCGATAGAAATAGGGATCGTTCTCATAGTGATCGTTGTTTTGGCATGGGCAGTCAGCCATGTAATGAAAAAGATGCGCCGCGGCGGCGGATGCTGCGGAGAATATGAGACAGCGGAGAAAAAAGTATCGATAGCAGACAAAAACAAAAAGCATTATCCGTATGCGGCTGAAATAAAAATCGAAGGGATGGTTTGTGAAAACTGCTCCCGCCGTGTGGAAAATGCTTTCAATGCACTGGAAGGTGTTTGGGCAAAAGTGGATATGGGACAGCACAGCGCAAAAGTGTATCTGAAAGATCCGCCGGACAAGAAAGTGTTGTCAAAGGTGGTCAGGGAAGCAGGCTATATCCTGTCCGACATGAAGATTTTGTCGGATGAGAAAGAATAAAGAATCAAAATAAGGAGAATAAGGACATGTATACTTATAAAACAGAGATTTTAAAAGTCAGCACCAAATGGTTTTCGGACAAAGCAAATGAAAATGATATCGCGGAATTGGATGAACTGCTGAATGAAAGAGCCGCAGAGGGCTGGGAATTGGTTACCTATGATTACATGGCAACCTCTGTGCAGATAAAGGGAGCGTTTGTGATCACTTTTAGAAGAAAAGCGTGATAAGTCCGGCTTTGGCAAGGTTCCCCTTACTATAGAGAAAAGAGCGCGTTGGGGGATCGGAAAATCAAGTATATTTATGGAGAAGAACTTCCGCTTCAAACGGAGGTCAAAAAATAACGGACCGGGTCCGTTATTTTTTTATGGATCTTTTCTGAGCGCCGCTGTGGGGATCGATCTCATAAGGTGCCGGATAGATCAGCTCGGAAACGGAACAGACTTCATAGCCTTCTTCTTTTAGTTTTGGGAGCAAAGACCGGAGGGCCTCTACTGTATGAAGCCCGTTGTTGTGGAATAAAACGATGGAGCCGTTATGCACTTTGGATAAAATACGGGATTCGATCTCTGCGGCGGACAACTCTTTCCAGTCCAGACTGTCGCAGTCCCATTGGATGAGGCGGTATCCCAGACTTTCGATGGTTTTTACGACTTTGTTATTATATTCCCCAAAGGGCGGTCTGAAAAGAGTGGGCTGAAAACCGGTGGTTTCCTGTATGAGAGAGGCGCAGCCCAAGACTTCTTCTTTGATCTGCTCAATAGAAAGGCTGTTAAAATGGGGGTGGGTGGAAGAATGGTTTTGCAGCTCGTGACCGCGGTCTACGATCTGTTTGGCCATGTCGGGATAATTTTCGACCCAAAATTTCACGACAAAAAAAGTAGCCCGCGCATCGTTGGATTCCATCACGTCCATAATACTTTCCGTTTTGTCCGCGCCCCATGCGGCATCAAAGCTGAAAGCTACTTTTTTTTCATCTGTTTCCACATAGTAGATGGGTTTTTTAGCTTCTTCCCGCAGTGTAGTGATAACAGAGATACTGCGGATGATCTGCGCATAGATCAGTAGCACTAAAAACAGCAAAAAAAGCAAAAAAAGAACTATGAGGATTTTGGATGCAAGAGATCGACGCAAATAGATCAACTCCGTTTCAGTGATGTATTGTTACTATATTCGTCAAAAAGAGGGAATATGATAAAAGCGGCACGGAAAAGCAGGCGAAAGAGAAACGGGATCAACACGGAAAGAAACAAAATGCGGCTTTGGATTTTGTGTCTTTCGGCACTATACAAAGGAAAAAGAATTGATTATAATAAGTAATGTTCGAGGATTCTCGTTTGGAATGATCTTAGGAGGTGTTAAAATGAATCCTATTGCATTTTCTATAGGACCTCTTCATATTGGCACATATATTATAGGCCCTTTTTCGGTACATTGGTATGGGCTGATCTTGGCGACCGCTGTAGTCGTTGGGATCTTGATCTCCATGGCAATGGCAAAAAAAATCGGGCTCAGCGAGGATACACTGTTAGAATTTTTTCTTTGGGTAATCCCTATTGCGGTCATTTGCTCCAGAATCTACTATGTGATTTTCAGCTGGGATATGTATAAGGATAATCCGATCACGGCGCTTTATATCTGGAGAGGCGGCTTGGCGATCCATGGGACCATTATCGGCAGTTTGATTACGGCGATCTTGTTCTGTAAGATCAAAAAGGTGGATTTCTTTAAGCTGGCGGATATTTTGGTGATTTGTTTGGCGCTGGGCCAATCCATAGGCAGATGGGGCAATTTCGTGAACCAGGAAGCTTACGGGTATATTGTGGATAAAGCAAAAGTGCCTTGGGCGATGTTTATTGACGGGGCATGGCGGCATCCTACTTTTTTGTATGAATCCATATGGGATTTCTGCGTTTTTCTCTTCCTTTTGGTGTATTACAAAAAGAAAAAGAATCAGCCTGCGGGAGAAGTGATGGGATGGTATTTTATCCTATATTCTGTGGGCAGGTGCATTGTGGAAGGGTTCCGCACAGACAGCTTGATGCTGGGACCGATCCGGATGGCGCAGCTCATTAGTATCGTTTTGGCAGTAGCAGGGATCATTTTGATCGTTGTCAGAAGAAAGATGTTTGCCAAAGGATTGGCGGCATTGGGAAGTGACGCGCCTATCGCGGCAAGGGTCGATCAAAACGCTTTGGCGGAAGAAAATGCCGATTTGATAGAAAACAAAGAAGGCGGCGCGCAGGTGGAGGATCTGAATGAGTTGGCGGTGGATGAAACAGAGGAAGAAGCAGAAATGCTGGAAGAGGCTCCGTCAGAGGAAACGGAGAAAAAGGAAACCGCCGAATGAAGAAAAGAAAGCATGAAACAAGAAACGGCAAAATCTAAATAAAAGGATAAAACGGCATGATGGTATGCCGTTTTATTTTGGATGGAAGAAGCAGCTGCGCTTGGAGTATAAGTCGGTTCGACCATGATATTTCTTGTTTCCGCATGAAAATTTGATTATAATGAGGATAGCAATACGGAGAAGAAAGAGGCTTACAATGGACAAAAACGGGATCGAATATTGGAAAAATCAATTATTGTCGTTAACGGTATTAAAGGATATAAAAGAAGGGGAATCCTGCCGAACGCTCTTTTACTTGTTGGAATGCGCAGAAGAGGGAGAAGCCCCTTTTTTGAAAGCATACAGTGATTTTGTGTATGATACGATGGAAAAAGGATCTTTTGTAAAAATGATGCGGGAAGCGCTGCTTGTAAGTGAGAACCTGTTCGCGCAAAAAAGCGTCAAAATGAAGTATCAGGAAATAGAACTGTCTCTTACTGCGGCAGTAGATCGAGATTTGAGGATACTGCGGTCTTTTTTTAAAGAAATGAGAACGGGATCTTTTGCGGAAAAAGTGGGGGAACAGTTTCCTTCTTTGAAAGAGCTCTTAAAAGATATGCCGCCTTATATTTTAGGGAAGGAAGAAGAGCTGCCGATACAAGACAGCAAAACGCTATACGCGTTTTACCGCAAGAACGGGTATGGACAGTTTACCAAAAGCCATGCTTTTACGGTCATAAACGGAGAGATCGTGCCGATTTCCAAACCGGATGATATCGCTTTGCAAGATCTGAAGGGCTATGAATATCACAAGTCCGTGATCATAGATAATACGAAACTTTTTTTGGGTGGGAACCATGCAAATAATATTTTATTATACGGGGACAAAGGAACGGGAAAATCTTCGACGGTAAAAGCAGTGGTCAACTACCTGAAAGAAGAAGGATTGAAGATCGTGGAGGTCAGCCAAAACAATTTGGAAGATTTTCAGAAGGTATATACCCGTTTGGAAGAAAGTCCGTTCCATTTTATTTTGTTTTTGGATGATATCAGTTTCAGCAAGGAGGATGACCATTTCAGTGCTTTGAAAGCGGTGATAGAAGGGGGCATTGTCAAACAGCCGGACAACGTATTGATCTACGCGACCAGCAACAGGCGGCATTTGATACGGGAAAGCTTACAGGACAGAGAAGGAGACGATATCCATTTGAGAGATACGATGGAATCGGTAACATCGCTCCATGATCGGTTTGGGATCGAGATCACGTTTTCCGTGCCCGGAAAAGATGACTATTTATCGATCGTAAAGGCTTTGGCGGAAGAAAAAGGAATCCCGCTGGCGGATCAGGAGCTGTTTGTTTTGGCAGAGCGGTTCGCGATCGTAAAAGGCGGGCGTTCTCCCAGGACCGCAAGGCAGTTTGTGGACTTTGAATTGTCTTCTCTGCTGGAAGAAAAAGAAAAGTAAATAAAATCAATAGAAAAAGGAATGAAATCTCCTAAAAAGGTCTCTTTTTTAGGAGATTTTTTTATTTTTTTGTAAAAATAGACGGAAATGCGTTTTTGTGGAGATAAAACGATAAAAATAAAAGAAAAATAGAAATTTAATCGAAAAAATAAATAAAAATAGAAGAAACTTATAATAAAATACCACAAAAACAGGATTATAGCAAGGAAGTCTGCTTGTTTGGCGAAAAAAGCCACAAAAAGTAGGAAAATAGCGAATGATCGGAGAAAAGAACCGGAAGATTTCTTTTCAAAATGTGAACTTTTTACTTGCACTATGCTATAAAAAAGACTAAAATTAGAGTATAAATGGTTAATAGTGGTGAAAAGTGGGAATAATAGAGGCGAATCAAAGAGAAAAATCAAAGGAAAAATGAGTTGAAAAAACTTGTGAAAGCCTTATTCCTGCTGAGTTTCAAGGTTTCCGAAACCAATATGACATAAAAGGGAGGGTAAAAACATGTTCAGTGGTGAATATCAATACAATTTAGATGCCAAAGGGCGTGTCTTTATGCCTTCAAAGTTTCGGGAAACATTGGGGGACAAGTTCATCGTCACAAAAGGATTGGATCATTGCCTCTTTGTCTATTCTGCGGAAGAATGGGAAAGAATAGAAAAAAGAATGCAGAAACTTCCTTTTACCAGTAAAGAAGCCAGAGCTTTTACCCGCTTCTTCTTTTCCGGCGCTATAGAAGCGGAACCGGATAAACAGGGAAGAATCTTACTTTCCCAAAGTTTGCGGGATCATGCGGGGCTGAAAAAAGAAGTGACCTTTATCGGCGTTTCTTCCCGTATTGAAATCTGGGATAAAGAAAAATGGGATAATTACCTGAATGATCCGGATATTAATTATGAAACCATGGCAGAAAAAATGGTAGAATTCGATCTTGATCTATAGGAGTGAAAAATATGGAATTCAAGCATTATTCCGTTATGCTGCCGGAAGTCATAGAGTATTTGGATATCAAAGAAGGCGGCACCTATGTGGATGCGACCATAGGCGGCGGGGGCCACTCCTTGGAGATTGTAAAAAGGATCGGACGAAACGGCCGCTTGATCGGATTTGATCAGGATCAGGAAGCGCTTTCAGCCGCCAAAGAAAGGCTGAAAGAATATATGGATCAGGTTACTTTGGTCCATCAGAATTTTAGAAACATCAAGGCTGCTTTAACGGAGCTTCACGTTTCTAAAGTGGATGGGATCGTTTATGATCTGGGAGTTTCTTCTTATCAGCTGGACAACAGAGAAAGAGGATTTTCCTATTTGGGGGACAACCCTTTGGATATGCGGATGGACATGAGAAACGCTCTTTCCGCTTATGATGTAGTCAATCAGTATGAGGAAGAAGAGTTAGCGCAGATCCTCTTTATTTACGGAGAAGAAAAGTTTTCCAGAAGAATCGCGAGGAACATTGCGGAAGCAAGGAAAGAAAAGCCGATTTCCACCACGAAAGAGTTGGTGGATATTATAGAAAAATCCATTCCGAAATCCAAGAGACAACCCGGATCCCACGTAGCAAAGAGAACATTTCAGGCTATTCGCATCGAGGTCAACGGTGAACTGAAAATCTTAGAAGAAGCTTTAAGAGATGGCGTAGCGGCAGTAAAAAAAGGAGGCAGAATAGCAGTCATCACCTTCCATTCTTTAGAAGACAGGATCGTCAAAAATGTTTTTAAAGATTTGGCCACAGACTGTATTTGCTCGCCGGAATTACCGGTTTGTGTTTGCGATCACAGAAGAAGCATCCAGTTGGTAACAAGAAAACCGATTTATCCGTCAAAAACGGAATTAGCAGAAAATTCTCGCTCCAAAAGCGCAAAATTAAGAGTTGCGGAAAAAGTAGCGGAGTAGACCATACAAAATAAGTTATTTTTAGAAAGAAGGGTGAATAAAATGTTAAGAAAAATATTTTCCATTTTGTTTGTATTTATCATAGGGATCACGTTATTATCCAGGTATTCCACCATTGCGGAATTAAAGAGGGAATCAGAATCCTTGCAGACGGAGATCGATGAGATCAATAAAAACTGCGATCAGTTGAGTATCGATATTACAAAAATGAAATCCATCGACAGGATCGAAGAAATCGCAGTAGGAAAACTTAACATGACAAAACCCGACAAAGTAACTTATGTATTGGTCAACAGAACAGAAAAAATCGATCTGGGCGATATCGCGCTTTTGAAATCGGATGGGAAGACGGGACCCGCAAGCGACATGGAACAATT
>JAEEYS010000133.1 GCA_016288255.1 Bacillota bacterium | reverse complement strand
TTTTCCGTCATTTGAAAAATATGTTCTTTGGTTTGTTCCAATCGTTTTACTCTTTTTAAAACTTTTTCATCTGTTTTTCCTGTGGGCAGACTTAGCTTTAACAGATCCAAATTCCCGCTCATTTCCAAAAGAATGTTGTTTAAGTCATGGATCATACCTTCTAAAAGACTTCCCACAACATCTTTGACTCCTGCCAACATGAAAAGCTCTAATCTCTCTTTTTCCAATTCGTTTTCGGTCAGTTTATTGATCATGTTTCATGCTCCCTTATGCTTCTCTTTCGATTTTCCTCGGAACAAAGCGCCCTTCTTTTTATAAACAAATCGGAATTTTTTCAGAAAATACTTTTCGCCTATCCCCGCTGCTTTAAATTCCACATTTTGTTTATATCAATATCCATTTTTTTGCACCTATTGTATAATTCTACGTTTATATTGTTCTTTCCTTCTTTTTCTTTTCTTTTTTCTGTTTTTCTTCGTTTTCCACATTTATTATTCTTTTCTTATATGGTGTTTTCCCTCTTTTTTTACACCGATTTTTGACATTTTCACAATAATTATTGCAATTTTATTTATTTTTATACAATACATATTAAACAAAACGTGAAAAAGAGCAAGAAACCCTTGTCCTTGCTCTTTCTTTTTATAACTGCGCCGTTGTTTTAAAATGCAGTTTCGCGACCTGTCTCAATTCTTCCTTTCCATACCGCGCCGCAAAGGCTTTGGCCGAAGTGAGCATCCCCTCTCCCGCGCCTAACCCAAAAGGCATTTGATATTTTTCTTCCATTTGCGCCATTTCCCGCATAAAGAAGTACCGCGCCACAATGCTGGCTGCCGCTACGGCAGGATGTTCTTCTCCCCGCTCCTTCTGATAAAGTTCTGCCTCTATGTTCCTTTTTTCCATCATTTCCGCCAACACGGGCCCTTTTGCGAATTGGTCCACCAAAACAGTTTTTTCTCCGCATTTTTCCTGCAGCAGAGAGATCGTGTCCACATGCTGTTTTGCCAAAAGCGTGTTTAAATTCTGTATTTTCTCATAAAGCCGATTGTACTCTTCATTTTTTAATACCGAAACAGCGTAAGGGCATCTTTCCATGATCGCTTCTGCCAAGCTGTTTATTTTTCCCGCCGGCAGTTTTTTGGAATCCTTCATTCCCAGATCCATCAACTCTTCCGCTATTTTTAGAGAAGGCAGGAAAACCGCCGCTGTCACCAGGGGGCCGAAATAATCTCCTTTTCCCGATTCATCGCTTCCCATAATAGTAAGAGGCAGTCCAAAAACTATCTGCTGTTTGACAGAAGAATCCTCTTTTCGTTTTTCTTCTCCCCGAAAAGACAGAAATTCTTCCAGCTTTGCGGAAAAAGCATTTCGTATTTTTTCTTCTTTGATCTGACTGAGATCCATCTTCAGACCTTTCTTCCCGTCATAGAATCGGACCATTCCTTCCTGTTCTTCTATCCTCAGCCGAAACTGTACTCCGTATTGAATCTCCTTGATCTCTTTCACGGTACAGCATCTGTCCTGTTCCAGCTTTTTCAGCCGATCCATGATCTGCTCCAAAGTTCCGGTCATAGGCTCCCTCCTCTTCTCTTCTTTTATTATACCGATCTGATCTATAGAAAACAAATCCCTGTTGTGCTCTAAAAAACAAAAATCCGCCCCCACCGCAAAAAAACAGGAGAAGCAAGCCGCTTCCCCTGTTTTCTTCTGATATTTCCTATAAAATATTTCTTATGAAATCCTCAATCGTATTTTTATTTCAAGGTTTTTCATATCTCTTTATACTATGTCTCAATAAAAGGGGGCATCTTATTCTGTTTTTCTTTGTTTCCCTTTTCATTTTGAAGATCCGAAACTATCACAGAGCTCCCTACTATTATTTTTCACAAAAGTTTTTCTGCTGTCCGAACAAAAATACCCTTCGGAAAAGATTTATTTCATGCCATCTACCCGGATATCCCATCCATAATAAAAAATTGCGCAGACTTACCCCTTCCTTTTCAGGCAGAAACTTTTTCCCCTGCCTCCGGCTTTCGTCTGAACCTTCTATTTTTTCCCTGTTTTTTAGCAGTTACACTGCAATTTGTAACAGGTTTGTAACAAATTTGTAACGGAAATGTAAAAAAACCTTACATTTGTCTTGAAATTGTAACATATTCTGTATATAATTGACATAATAAAATTTTTTTATGGGACCCAAAAGAAAAATAATCGTAAAGCCAATAAGCAGGAAAACCCCTTTCATTACTATTTTGACGTTTTCCAATCAAGAAAAGTTTATTTGGTAAAAAATAATTTTTTTGAGAGGAAGGGATTTATGAAGAAGCAAAAAATCTTATCTATACTACTTATCGTGATTATTATCGTGGGATTGATTCCCGTCGGAGCAAATGCGGCAATCAATACAACTACATATAAACAAAAAGTATCCGGTTTCGTCAGCGACGCGCGCTGGAAAAGCGGATTGACCTGGAGTGCGGGTCGCGGTGCAAAATTGTCCAAATACGGATGCAGCGGTTGCTATGCCTATGCTGCCGATTTCGTAGCTTATGTTTACGGAGAAAATCGTGCTTGGCATTCGTCCTCTTTCCAAAAATATACCGGTGTTTCCAATGTAAAAACCGGTGATGTCATTTGGACAGGCCGCCATTACATTGCTGTATTGGAACGAAACGGAAATACATTATATACCGCAGAAGGAAACTGGGGTTCCAAAACCCGCGTCAGCCATTCTATCTGGAGAATCAAAAACAATAAATTATATACCGTTAGTTCCAGAGGAACATGGAAAGCAAGATCCTTTGTATGCGGATGGCACTATAAAGGCCTCACTGATTAATTCATAATTGTGATTCATCGGAAATGAAAAACGTTGTCTGAATAGCCCAAAAAAGGCTTTTGAGACAACGTTTTTTTTATCTTTCTTTCCCTCTATTTTGATTTAAAAGCTGCCAAATCAAGACCAAAACAGCAGTCAGCGCGGCGCCGGCCGCCCAAATGCCGGTTCCCATAATGACCCTTTCCGTAATGATCCCTATATATCCATAAATAGTGACCAAAACAAAGATCCGATCGTTTTTCACGCTCAGCATCAAAACGGCCGCCAATAAAATTGCAAAAAGCCCTATGATCGTAAAGAATACCGAAACAAAAGCAGCCTCTTCCCAATGGAGTGCCTGCACCAAAACCGCCGCGTTTACAACAGCCGCAAGGCAGACCCACGCAAAATAAAGCCTGATCGGAAAGCGCACCATCCATTGTTCTTTCTTTTGGAC
>JAEEYS010000132.1 GCA_016288255.1 Bacillota bacterium | reverse complement strand
TTGGAATTATCTTAAAAATTTCAAAAAAATCGAAAAAGCGGTGGAGGAGACCAAAGGAGAATCCCTGCGGTATGAGGGAAATTATATCGAAGCGCTGTTTCATTCCACCAGCGGCGGCAGAACGGAAAACGCGGAGGATTATTTTGAAACGGCGCTTCCTTACTTGAGAAGCGTAGAAAGCCCTTATGAAGAAAATTCCCCCTATCTGCAAAAGACGCGGGAGATCAAAGGGGTAGATTTTATTCAGACCTTAAAAGAAAACCGGAAAAATTTTAAAATAGAGTTGAAATCCTTGAACGATCAAATCAAGGTAATGGAAAAAACGGAAGGAGGAAAAATAAAAAAAATACAGATCGGCAATACGGTGTTTACAGGAAGAGAGATCAGAAGTTATTTTGATTTGCCGTCTTCCGGCTTTGACATCCAGGTAAAGAATGATAAAATAAAAATAATCACCAGAGGATTTGGTCATGGGGTGGGCATGAGCCAATACGGCGCGTTTGGATATGCCAAGCGAGGCTGGACTTATGATCAGATCTTAAAACATTATTATACGGGAGTGGAAATCGTAAAAGAATGAAAAAGTATGAATTCAGAAAAAATATATGGATATTGGAAGATCAGGTAGAGTATTTTTTGGTCAATAGCTTTGTGCTCTTTTCAAAAACGGGAAATATCGTGATCGATACTTTTGATACGCCGGAAAAAGCCGAACAGATCCGGGCGCTGATCAAAGAAGAGGGACGGGATTCTTTTGAGACTACAGTGATCAATACCCATTATCATTATGATCACGCGTGGGGAAACAGCGTATTTTTCCCTTGTACCATTCTGGGACATGCCATGACCAAACAAAAGATGATAGAAGACGAAATGCTTTTAGCGGAATTTCAAAAAAAGGATCCCGCTTATCAAACTGTTCAGATCGTGCCGCCTACCGTGACCTTTGAAGAGTCTTATGTGCTGGATAAGGGAGATATGGTTTTGACACTGCGGCATATGCCTTCTCATACGGAAGATTCTACGTTGATCTGGTTAAAAGAAGCGGGGCAGGAAGATCTTTTGTTTACGGGAGATATTTTGGAAGATCCTTTTCCGATGCTGGAAAGTGATCTGGAGATCAGCTGGTTTTTAAAAACACTGCGTGAAATGATGGATATGAAGGCTAAGGTCTATTTGACCAGCCACAGCGGCGTCACTTCAAGAGAACTTTTGATCAGAAACAAAGCGTATTTGGAATGTTTGGCAAGATATATGGAAAAAGTGAGAAAAGAAGGAAAAGGGATCTCTTGTCAAAAGGCGGAAGAAATGATGGAAATGATGCTGTCGGAATATGAAGCGGCAAACGGGATCAAACGGGAGCTGACGAGAGAAGAAAAAAATGTACATATCAAAAATGTAAAAAAAGCGCTGTCAGCGGCAGAAAAAGCGGCTCAAAAATAAGACTGTTTTGCGTTTTGTGAAAAAAAGAAAGATGGAATGACTGTAAATTCGGTATAGCTCACCTCAAAATGGACATACTCTAAATGAGGTGAGGATGATGAAAGAAAAAGATACGTGGAAAACGTTGAAATCGATTTTTAGTGTAAAAAACATAGCGATCATGGCAGCTCTTTTGCTGTTTGTGGGCGTGGGAGTGTATGCCGCTTATATCCGTGGCGGCCAAGAAGAACAGGGATTGCAGGAAAAAGCGCAGATACAGAAGCAGGGGAACGTTCCGAAACTGCCTTTTTTAGACAGTGCTGAAACAAAAGAAAACGAAACGCGGGAAGAAGCGGAAGATATGGCAAAAGAAAGCAAAACCAAAAAGAATAGCGCGGGACAAAATACCGCGGCAAAGGAAAAGACCGCAAAAGAACAGTCTTCTTCATCGGATGGGAATATGGAAACAAAAGAGGACACGACGGCAGTGCTAAAGACAGAGATACTCAATCCCAATACTATGGATAAACCCGTTTTGGGGCAGTCGATCAGGGAATATACGGATGGGAAACTGATTTATTCCAAAACACTGGACCAATGGGTCAGTCATAAAGGAGTGGATTTTTCGGCCGCGATCGGTTCGGACGTGACGGCGGTAATGGACGGCGTTGTGACAAAAGTGGGAGAAGACCCAAAACTTGGTTATGTGGTAGAAGTAACGCACAGCAACAATATGGTCAGCGTCTACGGAAATTTGGAAGCTTCCGAGATCGTACAAAAGGATCAGGAAGTAAAAAAAGGTGATTTGATCGGCAGGATAGGGACAACGGCGGCGTTTGAAGTGCTGGAAGGGCCGCATTTGCATTTTGAGTTATGGGAAAACGGAAAGCATATCGATCCTTTGAAATATTTACCCGGTAAAGTAAAATAGGAGAGAAAAAACGATTCTACTTACCCCCCTTAGAGAATATATATGGTTATGTAATGATTACATATATATGGAATTCGGGGGGATTTTTTTGAAGGATTATATGGTGCAAAGAGTGTTAGAGATCTCTGAATATATTCTGGAAACAAAATGTACTGTCAGAGCAGCCGCCAAAAAATTTAATGTATCAAAAAGTACTGTGCACAAAGATCTGTCTCAAAGACTTGTTTTGATAGACCCGGCTTTAAGCAAAAAAATCAAAGAGGTATTGGAGATCAATAAATCGGAACGGCATATCCGAGGCGGGAAAGCCACCAAGGAAAAATACTTGAGACAGGGGAATAAAATTTGATTTGACCTTGTAAAACCGCTTCTTTTGGCCCTGCATGAGATAAAATGAGGAACAAAGCGCCGTAAAAAGTCACTTTTCAACAAGATTTTTAAAAAATGTGATATTATTTCTGGTTTCGTTATCGAAAAATGATATAATATTGTATATAATGTTGTTATATAGTTGTGAAAAAAGGCAGGGTAAAATTATGAGTATTTTTCCAAGAGATGTAGGAATAGATTTGGGAACGGCTACTGTGCTGATCTATATCAAGGGAAAGGGCGTTGTGCTGAACGAGCCTTCCGTTGTAGCGGTAAGAACAGATACCAATAAGGTATTGGAAGTCGGCGAAGCAGCCAGAGAAATGATCGGAAAAACACCGGGAAACATTGTGGCGATCAGACCGTTGAGAGACGGTGTTATTGCGGACTTTGACATTACGGAAGCAATGCTGAAATTCTTTTTAGATAAAGTAAACGGCTCCGGCGTTTTGTTTAAGCCGAGAATCATGATCTGCGTGCCCAGCGGAGTTACTACCGTAGAAAAAAGAGCGGTGGAAGACGCGGCGTATCGGGCAGGCGCAAGAGCGGTCTCGATCATTGAAGAACCGGTAGCGGCAGCGATCGGCGCGGGACTTGATATTGCGGAACCTTACGGCCATATGATCGTGGATATCGGCGGCGGGACTTCCGATGTGGCGGTGATTTCCATGAGCGGCGTGGTCGTCAGCAAATCCATTCGGGTAGCAGGGGATAAAATGGATGACGCCATTATCCGTTATATCAGAAATAAATACAATATCATTATCGGAGAACGCGCCGCGGAACAAATCAAGATTCAAATCGCGACCGTTTTCTCGGAAGATGAAAGCAGGACAATGGATGTCAGAGGCAGGAATCTTTTAACGGGGCTTCCGACAAACATTGAGATCTCTTCGGAAGAGATCAATGAAGCGCTGTATGAACCGGCAGAAGAAATCTTAAATACGGTAAAATATGTTTTGGAAAGAACACCACCGGAACTGGCGGGGGATATTTCCGAAAAAGGGATCGTGATGACAGGCGGCGGTTCTCTTCTTCGCGGTTTGGACAGGTTTATCAGCAGCAATATCCATACGCCGGTCATTATTGCGGAAGATCCCATTACCTGCGTGGCAAGAGGGACCGGTATGGCATTGGAATATTTTGATGAATTGGGGTCCACTTCCATTCGAAAAAATCCTTATAAATAAAAAGAAAAAGATAAAAAGGGACAGCGATCGCTCAGCTGTTCCTTTTTTTATTTGAGAGAAGCACCATGGGTCCGGGCGTTATGGCAAAAATCTATCAATACAAAAAATGGGAAGACAGAAAAGAGAGAAAAATACTGCATTTTTTTGCTTTTTCCTGTACAATAAAAAGAGAAATAAAGCGTTTTTGATAAATCAGGATAAAGAGGGTCTCTTATGGATATTATAAAATTAAAAAAAGCGAATTGTAAAAATTGCTATAAATGTATTCGAAACTGTCCGGTAAAGTGCATTGAAATGAAAAACGGCAGAGCCAATATTTTGGAAACAGAATGCACCATGTGCGGCATTTGTGTGCATGCCTGTCCGCAAAACGCCATATCGGTTTGTAAAGAGATCGATACCATCAAAGAATTCATTCAAAACGGAGAAGAGATTTATGTCAGCTTAGCGCCTTCTTTTACCTCTTCTTTTGAGATGGAGGATCCTTTGCAAATGGTAACGGCGTTGAACAAGCTGGGGTTTGCTCATGTACAGGATACGGCGGTAGGCGTCAGCCTTGTAGCCAAAGCCTATAAGGAACATTATGAAAAGATGAAAGAAAAGGAACCCCATCCCAAAAATTATATGATCACTTCTTCCTGTTCTTCCGTGAATCGCCTGATCCGGATCCATTATCCGGAAATGGTGCCGTATCTGGCGCCGTATTTGTCTCCTATGCTTGCCCACGGCAAGTATTTGAAAGAAAAGTATGGAAAGGATATCAAAGTGGTGATGATCGGCCCTTGTATCGCGAAAAAAGAAGAAGCGCAAGAGGATCCCAATGGATATATCGATGCTGTTTTGACTTATGAAGAATTGGGAAGCTGGCTTTTGATAGAGGGGATCACATTAAAAGAACTGCCTCCTACGGAAATGATCCCATTTGATTATGACAACAATATCCGCATTTATTCTATGCCGGGAGGGATCTTAAAGTCCGTTTTCCAAGAGATACCGGAAGAAAATCGGAATATGATCGTAGCAAACGGGCCGAAAGAGGTAGCGGATGTATTGGAATATTTAAAGAAAACAGAAACAACGGAACCGCTGTTTGTGGAAATGCGGTCTTGTGACGGGGGCTGTATCAATGGGCCGGCGGTATATCGTTCCAGAAAGAACAGGAATAAATTCATCAATAAAGAATTGCTGTTAAAATATGCCGATACGGAGCAAAAAGATCCCATGATCAAAGGGCAAAGGGATGAAATTGCCGCGCAAATAGATGTTCGGCAGACTTTCCAGGATATTGCCGTCAGAAATCCCATGCCCACAGAGGAAGAGATCAATGAGATCCTGATGAAAACAGGGAAAAATTCCCCGAAAGACATGCTAAACTGCGGTTCCTGCGGCTACAACACCTGCCGTGAAAAAGCCATTGCGGTATACCAGGGCAGAGCGGAACTGCGTATGTGTTTGCCTTATATGAGAGAAAAAGCAGAATCCTTATCCAGCGTCATCTTATATTCTTCGCCGGACGCGATCGTAGCGGCGGATTATGACTTGGTGATCCATGAATTCAATCAAAGCGCGGAACGCCTTTTTGGGTTTGAAAGAACAGAAGCGATCGGCAAAGAAGTGTATGAGATCATGGACGATATTTATTTTAAACAGGCTTTGGAAACAGGAAAAAACATCACCGAAGCCCCTTATATTTTGGATGACGGGGAAACCATCACCAAACAAAGCGTTATTCAGCTGAAAGAACACAACTTGATCGTTGCGCTGATCACGGATGTGACCAATGAGATCCATCAAAAAGAAAAACTGCAGAAATTAAAAGCGCAAACCGTGGATACGGCGCAAAAAGTCATTGATAAACAAATGATCGTAGCCCAGCAGATAGCCAGCCTTTTGGGAGAGACCACGGCAGAAACCAAAGTGATCTTGACCAGGTTGAAGAAACTCTCGGAAGAGGGTGATGAGATCCTATGACAAATTTCTTTGTGGAAGTGGATCAAGAAAGTTTGAACAAAGAAGGAGAAGAACTTTGCGGGGATTCGGTAAAAGTGCTTCGAACAGAAGATTCTGTGATCGTTGTGTTGGCGGATGGACTGGGAAGCGGCGTCAAAGCAAATATTTTATCGACCATGACCGGCAGTATTTTGGGTACGATGCTGAAAGAAGGCATGACGATCGATGAATCCATCGATACCATCAGCAATACGCTGCCCATTGACAGTGTAAGGAATTTGGCGTATTCCACTTTTACCGTACTGCAGATCTTCGATTCCGGAAAAGCGTATTTGGCGGAATACGGCAATCCCGAATTGATCTTTATCAGAGACGGGATGCTGCAGAAACTAAAAAAGCATCAAAACAGGACCATTAACGGAAGAAATATCTATGAAGCGAACTTTACGGTAAAGACCGATGATGTCATGCTGCTGATCACAGATGGAGTGACCCATGCGGGGGTAGGGGAAATGTTTCCTTTTGGTTGGCAGTGGGACAACGCGGCAAAATATACAGTGAGTCTTTCTCACTCGGAGCGGCTGTTAAAGGGTATAACCAAACAGATATTGCGAAGATGCTATAAGTATTATCAAGAAAAGCCCAAAGACGATACGACGGTAGTGGGATTAAAGATCCACCCGGAACAAAAAGTGACCATGATGATCGGGCCTCCTGTGGACAAAACCATGGATGCCCATGTGGTGGATGTCTTGATGAAAAGCGAAGGGGTCAAGATCGTCTGCGGCGGAACGACTTCTAAAATCGTGGCAAAAGAGCTGGGGGAAGAGCTGGAGATCCATTTGGATGAGATCCGCCCGAATGTGCCGCCGGTGGCGCATATCAAATCCATTGATCTGGTGATCGAAGGGGCCTTGACCTTGTCGCTGGCCTTTGATTATATCAAACGATACTTTGACAATACCATTACTTATGAAGGACTTTTGGATCTGCACGATATGAACGCGGCCACGAAACTGACCAAAATTTTGGTGGAAGATTGTACGGAACTGCATCTTTTGGTAGGAAAAGCCATGAATCCTGCCCATGAAAACATCAAAAACATCAATTTGGACTTTAAATTGGACGTCATTCGGGATATGGCGGATATCCTTTCGAAAATGGGTAAAAAAGTGACGATCAGTTATTATTAAAAGAGCATACACAAAACGATATAGAACAAAAAAAGTGAGACAATTTTCATTGTCTCACTTTTTGATTTTATTTGCTTTTTTATTATGCGTTTTTGATTTCTTCTAAGATTTCAGCCACTTTTTCTTTTGTCATATGCCCGATGACTTTGTCGCCTACTTTGATGTTGGGACTTTCTTTGCAGTTTTCCAAACAGAAGGTCGCTTTTAAGTCTACTTTGTCGGTCAAACCGTATTCTTCGATCAAACGATGGAATTCGCTGAAAATTTCATAAGACCCTTTTACTTGGCAGCCGGTCCCTACGCAGACTTTGATTTCTGCTTTTGGCGCCTCGCTTCCCAAGAAAGGAATTTCATCCGCATTGATCCTTTTTTTGGAGCTGTAGGTGGTATGAAGCAGATGATGCGCTTCTTCACCGCCGGGTACACCCAGCCACTTGTCATAAACTTGCTGAATGATCGGGTTGTCTTGCGAACGGCTGATCTGGGTGGATCTGTCGATCCGATACAGACCGGGCGCTCTTTTCGCGCGGTTTTCAGCGGTATTGATCGGTTGACCTGCGCCGCCGACGCAACCGCCGGAACAAGCCATGACTTCTACGATATGATATTCTTCTTCACCGGATTGGATCCGTTCGATCAATTTCATCGCGTTTTTCAAACCATGGACAACAGCTGCTTTGACTGTGATCCCGTTATAGTCGAGGCTGGCTGTTTTTACTGCACTGTTCCCTCTGACTGCTTCAAAAAATACGTTTTTGTTATCCAAGTAGCGAAGCACTGCTTCTGTAACCCCGCCGGTAGCACCGAAGATATAACCGCCGCCGGTAGCAAATCCAAACGGCATATCAAAAGGTTCTTCCGGGATCATGTCGAACATGATGCCGGCTGATTTGGTCATTTTAATGAGCTCTTGGTTGGTGAGAACCAAGTCTACGTCCGGAACACCGTTTTGAGAGTGTTCGGGCCGTTTGATTTCACCTTTCTTTGCAGTACAGGGCATAACGGAAATGATATAAGGTGTTTTGCCTTCCGGCACAGTACCATATTTTTTAACAAAAGAGCCGAACATTTGTTGCGGAGATTTACAGCTGGAAACTTGACTCAAAAGTTCAGGATAACGAAGTTCCGCCGCCTTGACCCATGCGGGGCAGCAGGAGGTGAACATCGGCATTTTCGCACCTGCCGCGATTCTTTCTTTTAATTCATTGCCTTCTTCTACGATGGTCATATCGGCGCTGAAAGAAGTATCATATACTTGAGAGAATCCCAATGCTTTTAAAGCGCCTACTACTTTGCCGGTAGAAACGCTTCCCGGTTCCAGCCCGAAAGATTCCCCAAAAGCGACCCGGATAGCCGGTGCAACTTGAACGATGACTTCTTTGGTGGGATCGTTAAGAGCTTCCCAAGCTGTGTCGATATCGGATTTTACATACAAAGCACCTGTAGGACAGTGCGCAGCGCATTGTCCGCAGCCGATACAATCCACATCGCTTAACTTTTTATCAAAAGCGGGAGTGACTTTTGCGTGAGCGCCGCGGTAAGCAAAACCTAAAACGCCCATCCCCTGTAATTCTTCGCAGACACGAACGCAGTCG
>JAEEYS010000131.1 GCA_016288255.1 Bacillota bacterium | reverse complement strand
GGGAGAGAAAGCAGCGCGGCAGAGAAATTTGATTTTACAGGAGAATTTAGGAAGTTTCTTGGGAAATCGGGCCTACTTTGATTATATCCTGAAAAATCTGATGGAAGAGATCCTGAAAAATTCCGCAAAGGGCAGCCGCTATGAGTTAAGAGCGGAAAATACTTTTATCGATATTGGGGGAAAAGGTCTATTAAGGGGAGATTATATCAAAATCTCTTTGGCAGGGATCATAGACCAAGCGGAAAAAGCAGACAGATCGCCTATGAAAATTTATGATCAATATCCTATTTTTGAGAAGAAGATCGACATCATCCTTTCCGATCTGCTGGTTAAACTGTTCAGAGGCAGGATGTTCGTGAAAAGCGTTCCCGGAAAAATGAACTTGTTCCAAATCTATTTGCCTCGACACCAGGCTTTTCAGGACAAAATCGGTGAGGGGAAAGAGTAAGCCAAATAAGAGAAATCCTTTGGAGAACGAAAGAATGGGAGGGCAGAAGGAGAAATAGAGGAAAAAAGAAAGAGAAGAAAAGGTAAAAGACAAAAGTTTCCCGTTGGGGAGACTTTTGTCTTTTTGCTGGGAGGCGTTTGCTTTTGGAAGCCGGCTTATTTGCGAAAATCCATACGGATCTTATCCGCCAGCATGGCCATAAATTCTCCGTTGGTGGGTTTGCCTTTTTTCATGTTGATGGTGTAGCCGAAAACCTCATGCAGAAATTCCAGCTGTCCTCGATTCCAAGAAACTTCGATGGCATGCCGGATTGCTCTTTCTACTCGGGTGGGAGACGTGGCGAATTTTTCCGCGATCCGAGGGTACACTTCTTTGGTAATGGCGCCGATCATTTCTACATTTTGATAAATAAGAGAGATCCCTTCTTTTAAATAAAGATACCCTTTGATATGAGCGGGGACCCCCATATCATGGAGCAGGCGGCTTACGGTCCTTTCCAGCGAAGGGTCTCCTGCCGAAAGCGGTTGGTTTGCCTCTTGTAAGATTGGTTCACGATAAAAACCGGAAGGGACACCGAATGTACCCGCGGATAAAGAGGGATAAAAATTCTTGTCTGCCGATCCGTTTGTAAAAAAAGGCCGGTCTTCCGAAAACGATTTGATTTCCGTATCGTCCCGCATTTCTTCTCGAATGCGATCTGCCAGCATAGGAAAATCAAAAGGCTTGACCACAAAAAAATCAGCGCCCAGATCCAGCGCTTTTCTGGTGATTCTTTCTTGGCCCAGCGCGGATACGATGATGATCTTTGTTTTTTTGCTCGGATCTTGTGATCGGATAGTTTTGAGTACGCCGATCCCGTCTAAGTTTGGCATGACGATATCCAATAAAAGCACATCTGGATCGTTTTCTTTTAAATAGTCTACTGTTTCCAGCCCGTCATGCAAGACTTTTGTTAAGCTGATGTCGTTTAGTTCATCAAAATAATCTTTTAAAGATTCGCAAAAATTGATACTGTCATCTGCCATTGCAACACATATTTCGTCCATAATCATCCTCCATAGATACAAGTAATTGAACAAATATAATAATTCTACAATTGTAGTAAAATTCCTTCAAAAACAACACATAAATATTATTTTGTGAATAGGATATCAAAAAAAAGGGGGCGAAAGGAAGAAAATACCATATTTTTTGGTAATTACGCAAAAATTGGCAAAATTTAATTTCGTAATTGGCAAAATATATGCTATACTAGGTGCATTAGGAAAATATTTTGCAAATTCCTGAAACTGTTTTGAAGGAGGGATTTTGATGATCAATACAACGTTTCATATCAGAAACAGACAAAGGCTGATAGAACAATTGGATGAAAATTCTATCACGTTTTTGTTTTCGGGGCAGGCTCCGATCCAAACGTCGGATCAAGCGTACCTTTTTACACCTAACAAAAACTGCTACTACATAACGGGAATTGATTTTGAAAAAGCGATCTATATGGTTGCGAAAGTAAACGGTGTGACCACGGAATATCTTTTTATCGAACGAAGAGATCTCCATATGGAAAAATATATGGGCAAGATGATCGATGTAGAGGAAGCCGCTGAAAAATTCGGATTTCAAAACGTGAAGTACATAGATGAAATGGATGATGTGGTTTCCAGGATCTTATTCAGTAACGATGTCTATAAAATGTATCTCGATCTAGAGCGATACAAAATGTATGTATTCCCTTCCTTAGCTGAAAACTTCGCAAAGAAAATGCGAGAATTATATCCTTACCTGCAAATCAAAAACGCATACCCCATTATTGCAAACCTTCGCGTGATCAAAACGCCGGAAGAAATAGAAAACATCAAAAAAGCGGTAAAGATCACGGAAGACGGCGTAAGACTGATGATGAAAAAGCTAAAACCGGGTTTGAGAGAGTACGAAGTAGAAGCGTATTATAATTTTGTTTTGAACTCAAACGGTGTGAAAATGCCGGCTTTTAAGACCATAGCCGGTTCCGGCATCAACAGCACGCTGCTCCATTATGATAAGAACAACAGAGTGATGGAAGACGGCGACGTGATCTTATTTGATCTGGGCGCGGAATGGGAATATTACGCAGCGGACGTTTCCAGAGTCTATCCGGTCAACGGCAGATTTACCAAACGGCAGAAAGAACTTTACAATATCGTGCTGGAAGCCAATAAAGATACTTTGTCGAAGATGGTGCCGGGATATCCCCATGAAGAGATCTCGGCAAATGGAAAACGGATCATCACGGAAGGATTAAAACGATTGGGATTGATCAAAGACGACAGCGAGGTGGGAAAATACTATTTGCATGGCTCCGGCCATTTTATCGGTTTGGACACCCATGACGTGGGAGATGACAGCAAACCTTTAAAACCGAATATGGCCATTACCCTGGAACCCGGACTTTATGTGCCGGAAGAAGGGATCGGAATACGGGTCGAAGATACTTTGGTGATCACAGAAACGGGAAATATCGTTTTTTCGGATACTATACCGAAAGAAATCGAAGAAATCGAAGAGATTATGAATTCATAAGGGAAATCTTATATTTTATAAACAAGAGGAGGAGCGTATATGCTGAAATACATCATAAAAAGGCTGCTCTTAGGTGTTGTTGTTATTTTTGTGGTAGCGACATTTACCTTTTTCCTGGCGCATGCAATACCGGGCGGCCCCTTTACACAAGATAAGATTTTACCGGAAGCAGTCATGCACAACCTAAATGAGCGCTACAATTTAAATGCACCACTTTACAAACAGTATATCGACTACATGGTCAATATAGCCAAACTGGATTTTGGTCCGTCTTTTCGGTATCAGACAGATACGGTGAATGATATCATTGCCAGGGGATTCCCGGTTTCCGCTACCGTAGGGGGACTTTCTCTGATCGTTGCCATCGCGCTCGGTATCCCCGCAGGGATCATCGCCGCGTTAAAACAGGGAAAATGGCAGGATAATGCGTCCAAAGTCATGACGACATTATTTATTTCTATCCCCGGATTTGTTTTTGCCAGTCTTTTGATGTATATTTTTGCTTATAAATTAAGATGGCTGCCGGCCGCGCTTTGGGGCGCTCCCAACCAAGCCATATTGCCTGTCTTGGCGCTGAGCGCTTATCCGCTGGCTTTTATCGCCAAGCTGATGCGGACCAGCACCCTGGAAGTTTTGAATAACGATTATATCAGAACCGCCAGAGCAAAAGGGATGACAAGGATGAAAGTCATTTATGTGCACGCGTTGAAAAATGCCCTTTTATCCGTCACCACGATTTTGGGTCCGATGATCGCGAATATCTTTGTAGGGAGCTTGGTCGTAGAAAAAATCTTCGCGATACCGGGTTTGGGACAGCACTTGACCCAGGCTATTACAAACAGAGACTACACTATGATCATGGGGGTCACCGTATTTTATGCGATGATCCTGACGGTGTGCGTTTTGGTGGTAGACATCGTTTATGTATTTATTGATCCGAGAATCAAGATAGAAGGGAGCAGATAAGATGGATGAACAAAATGTAAATAAGACAGCCGTAACAGAGCTTTCTTTCAAACCGCTTCACAAAGACCCTTCTGAAATCAATAAATTGATCCGGCCCAGCGTCAGTTTTTGGCAGGATGCTTGGTATCGGCTCAGAAAAAATAAGCTGGGTATGTTAGGTATCTTTATTGTTCTTTTTATGATTTTATTCGGCATTATCGCGCCGATCGTAATGGATCGCGTTTTTCATGTAACATACAGCGATCAGACTTTGGCTTATGCATATTCCAAACCGGGACAAAACGGCTATCTGTTTGGGGCGGATAATCTAGGCCGTGACGTTTTGGTCCGCTTGGCATACGGTGCCAGAATCTCTTTGGCTGTTGGGATCGCTGCCAGCTTGGTTGCTTTGGGTATTGGCGTCGTATACGGTACCATATCCGGCTACTACGGCGGCAGAGTGGATACGCTGATGATGCGTGTCGTTGATATCATCGACAGTGTTCCTTCCATGCTGTATGTTATTTTGCTGATGACAGTACTGCCCAGAGGGCTGACCAGTGTATTTTTCGTTATCGGGGCCACCAGTTGGCTTTCCATGGCAAGGCTTGTCCGCGGGGAAGTATTGAGTTTGAAGGAAAGAGAATTTATCTTGGCGGCAAAGATCTCCGGTGTAAAAACCTGGGGTATCATGTTGCGGCATTTGATCCCGAACGCTATGGGCCCGATTCTGGTATCCATGACCATGGGGATCCCTTCCGCTATCTTCTTGGAATCCAATTTAAGCTTCCTGGGGCTGGGGATCTCTGCGCCGATGGCCAGCTGGGGCTCTATGGCTTCAGAAGGGATAGAAGCGCTCAGAAACTATCCGCATATGATCTTTTTCCCGGCTCTGTTCATCAGTTTGACAATACTTGGATTCAACTTCTTGGGAGACGCTTTAAGAGATGCGTTGGATCCTAGAATGAGGAAGTAGGAGGACAGGATATGGAAAAGAAAACATTACTCGAAGTAAAAAACTTAAGCACCTCCTTCTTTACGAAATTTGGGGAAGTAAAAGCGGTAACCGGTGTTTCCTTTGATTTGAACGAAGGAGAAGTGTTGGCGATCGTAGGGGAATCCGGCAGCGGTAAAAGCGTAACGGCGTTGTCGATCATGGATCTTTTGCAGAATCCGGGAAAAATCGTGAATGGGGAAGTCATTTTTGCAGGTGAAGATCTGGTCAAAAAGACGGAAAAAGAGATGGAAAAGATCAGAGGGAAAGAATTGGGTATGATCTTCCAGGATCCCATGACTTCTTTAAACCCTGTGTTAACAGTGGGATACCAGATCACGGAAGTTTTGAAACACCATGAAAATATGAATCAGGCGGAAGCGAAAAAAAGAGCCATAGAAATGCTGGAATTGGTAGGGATCAACGATCCGGAAAAACGGCTGAAACAATATCCCCATGAATTTTCCGGCGGGATGCGGCAGCGTGTTATGATCGCTATGGCGCTTTGCTGCAATCCAAAGCTTTTGATCGCCGATGAACCGACGACCGCTTTGGACGTGACCATCCAGGCGCAGATCATGGACTTGATGCGGGACTTGAGTGAAAAAATGGATACGTCGATCATTTTGATCACCCATGACTTGGGGATCGTAGCCGGCATTGCCGATAAAGTGATCGTTATGTATGCGGGCAAAGTAGTGGAAATAGGACCTTTGAAAGATATTTATTATAATCCGGAACATCCTTACACCTGGGGCCTTTTAAAGGCAGTGCCCAGACTGGATTCGGAAGAAGAACGGCTTCTTTCCATCCCCGGACAGCCGCCGGAT
>JAEEYS010000130.1 GCA_016288255.1 Bacillota bacterium | reverse complement strand
ATGCCAGGAAAAGATTACTATGAAATACTGGGAGTGGACAAAAACGCGGACGAAGCGGAGCTGAAAAGGGCTTACCGCCAAATGGCCAGAAAATACCACCCAGATGTCAATAAAGACGATCCCAATGCGGAAGAAAAATTCAAAGAGATCACCAAAGCTGATGAAGTATGGAGCGATGCCAATACACGACAGTAGTATGATTCCATGGGTCATGACGCTTTTGAACAGGGTTATGCCCAAGGCGGATTCGGCGGGCAGGATTTTGGCAATTATGCAAACTTCTCCGATATTTTCGGCGACTTGTTCCGCGGGTTCGGTGGGTTTGGCGGGTTTGACGCCAGACCGCAGGGACCGAGAAAAGGACAAAATCTGCGGATCAGTTTGGAGGTTACTTTTGAAGAAGCGGCATTTGGGACACAAAAATCGGTAGAGATCAACAGAAGAGAAAAATGCCCTGAATGCGGCGGTAGCGGCGCCAAAAAAGGCACCAGCAAAGAGACTTGCGACAAGTGCGGCGGCACGGGCCAAGTCCGAGTCATGCAAAACACGTTGTTTGGGCAGTCTATTTTTGTAAAAACCTGCGACAAGTGCGGCGGCACGGGACAGATCATCAAAAATCCATGCCCTTCCTGTAACGGAAAAGGGGTCAAGCCCGGTCGGAAAAAAATCACTATCAATGTGCCCAAGGGAGTGGATAACGGCACGCGGATCCGTTTGGAAAACGAAGGAGAAGTGGGTGAAAAAGGCGGACCGAGAGGCGACCTTTATGTGGATATCCGTGTAAAACCACATAAGCTCTTTACGCGGAAAGAAAATGACGTTATTTTAAAAGTGCCGATCACATATGCCCAAGCAGTCTTGGGAGATGAGATCGAAGTGCCCACTTTGTATGGAACGGAAAAAGTAAGGATCCCGGAAGGGACCCAGCACAATCAGGTATTCCGGTTAAGAGGAAAAGGGATCCCGAATATCAGGAATGGGTATAAAGGTGACCAGCAGGTAGTGGTCAATATCCTGATCCCGAAGGGCCTGAATGAAGATCAAAAGAATCTTTTGAGAGAATTTTCCAAATCCTGCGGGATGGATGTGCATCCCCAAAAAAAAGGATTTATAGATAAAATGAAGGACGCTTTCAGATAATAACGAGGAAAATCGTTTGAAACAGTAAACCAAAGGCAGAAGAAATTCTAAAAGACGCGGAAAGGAGAAAGTTATGAACTGGATAGAAGTGAAGATACAAACAACATGTGAAGCATTAGAAGCGGTATCCAATATACTGTATGAAGCAGGGGTCACGGGCGTTGTGATCGAAGATCATATGCCGATCACTGCGGATTCTCCTACCTCTTGGGATTATATCGATCCTACGCTGGAAGATGAAGATTTTGAGGGGGTCACCGTCATAGGGTATTTGCCCGATGATGTGACTTTTTCCGATAAGCTCTTAGAGATCAAAAACGCGATCGATTTACTGGTTCATTTTGATATTGACGCCGGATTAAAAGAAATCACCATCAGTGAAGTATCGGAAGAGGACTGGTCTACCTCTTGGAAGAAATACTATAAGCCGGTGAGAGTAGGTAAAAATATCGTGGTCAAACCGATCTGGGAAGAATATGAAAAACAGGAGGGAGATTTGATCCTGGAACTGGATCCCGGTATGGCTTTTGGCACGGGCACTCATGAAACCACGGTGATGTGCATGGAAGCGCTGGAAAAATATGTGAAGCCCCATCAGACAGTGATCGATGTGGGGACAGGTTCGGGGATCTTATCCATTACGGCGGCGCTTTTGGGGGCGAATCCTGTCGTGGGGATCGACTTGGACCCGGTAGCGGTCCGTTCCGCAAAAGAAAACGTACACCACAATCAGTTAACGGATAAGATCATGATCCTGCAGGGAGACCTTTTGTCAGATGAAGTGCCTGAAGCGGATATCGTCGTTTCCAATATCATCGCAAGCATCATTATCAAGCTGATACCGGACGCCATCCAAACATTAAAAGAAGACGGCATCTTTATTTGTTCCGGTATTATTAAAGAAAAGCTGTATTCCGTGCAGAAGGTGCTATTGGAAAACGATATGGTCATTGTGGAAGTCAATGAAAGAGGCGAATGGGTCTCTATCGTGAGCAGAAAAAAAGGTGTCAAATACGATGCATAAATTTTTTGTAGAAAAAATCAAAGAAGAAAATCCGAAAAAAGCGATATTTTATTTAGAAAAAGAAGAATTACACCATTTAAAGAACGTATTCCGCTTGAAAAAGGGGGATACGTGTCTTTTTACATTAGGCGATGGATGGGATTTTGAGATCCGGATAGAAGAAATCGGAACGGATGCGGTGACGGGAAAGATCCTTCGAAAAGAAGTCTCTGACACGGAACCGGATGTGGAGATCGTTTTGTATCAGGGACTGCCGAAAGCGCAGAAAATGGAATGGATCATTCAAAAAGCGGTGGAATTGGGCGTAAAAGAGATCGTTCCCATGACAACAAAACGGACTGTGGTCAAATTAAACGAGGAAAAAGCGGACAAGCGGTTAAAACGCTGGCAGAAGATCGCGAAAGAAGCGGTAAAACAATGCGGCGGCAGCCGTATTCCCCTTGTCAGAGACGTGATTTCTTTTGAAAACGCCGTTTTGGAAAAAACGGAGGGGATCAAGCTGATCCCTTATGAAGACGAAAAAACGGCGGGCCTGAAAAACGCGATACAGCAAAAGGGAGAAAAACAGCGTTTTGCGGTGATGATCGGGCCGGAAGGCGGATTTGATCCGGAAGAGGTCTTGTTTGCAAAAGAAAACGGAGCGCTGCCCGTAACATTGGGCAAACGGATCTTACGGACCGAAACGGCGGGATTTGTGGCGATCAGCGCGATTTTATATGAAGTGGGAGAAATGGGATGACGATAGAAGAGCGGAAGAAAAAAGTGGGATTTCATACCTTGGGATGCAAAGTCAACCTGTATGAATCGGAAGCCATGATGGGGCTTTTAAAAGAGGCAGGGTATGAGATCGTAGAAGAAGGGGAAGAAGCGGATGTGTATCTGATCAACACCTGTGCCGTTACCAACGAAGCGGGCAGAAAGTCCCGCCAGGCAGTACGCCATTTGAAAAGCCTTCATCCAAACGCTTTGATGGTGGTCTTGGGCTGTTATACCCAGATGGAAAAGGAAATAGAAGAAAAACTGCCGGAAGCAGACATTCTTTTGGGAACGGCGAACAAGGACAAGATCGTGACCCTTCTGGAAGAGCACTTTTTAAAAAAAGAGCAAGAAAAAAGAAGCGTTTTACATCCTTATTTCGTAGAAAATATAAGGGAATATCATACCTTTGATCCCCTTTCCTTGGGCGATTACAGGGGCCATACCCGCGCTTTTTTAAAAATCGAGGACGGCTGCAGCAATTTTTGCAGCTACTGTATCATTCCTTATGTCAGAGGCCCGGTAAGAAGCAAACCTTTGGAAGAAACAGTAAAAGAAGCGGAATTTCTGGGACAGCGGGGGTACCAGGAATTGGTGCTCACGGGGATCCATTTGGGGCAGTACGGACAGGACAACAAGGAGTACCGCTTAGTAGATTTGATCGAAAGGCTGCATGAGATCGATGCCATAAAACGGATCCATCTCAGCTCTATCGAGATCAACGAGCTGACGGAAGAGCTTTTGTCTTCCATGAAAGGAATGGATAAGATCATCCATCATTTCCATGTGCCGCTCCAAAGCGGGAACAATGAGATCCTGCGTGCCATGCGGCGAAAATATGAGAGAGAAGAGTTTTTGGAAAAAACGATCCGGCTGAGAGAACTGTTTTCGGACGTATCCCTGACAACGGATGTGATCGTCGGATTCCCCGGGGAAACGGAGGAATTGTTTCAAGACAGTTTGGCGTTTATCCAAAAGGTCGATTTTTCTAAGGTGCACGTGTTTCCGTATTCCAAACGAAACGGGACCAAAGCGGCTCTCATGAAAGCGCAGGTCGACAAAAAGACCAAAGCGGAAAGAAGCAAACGATTAACTTCCTTAAGCGATCAAATGGGAGAAAGATTTTGTCAGACGATGATCGGAAAAGAGAAACAAGTGCTGTTGGAACAGAAAATCATAGAAAACGGTGTGGCGTATCTGGAAGGATTTACGGAAAATTATGTCAAAACCCGTATAAAATGTCAGGAAGATTTGACCAATCAGATAAAAAAAGTTAAAATAGTAGGTGCAGATCATGAATTTGCGGAAGGCATTTTGGTATGATATGCCGATAAAGAAGGTGTAAAGGAGGGCAGGAGAATTTGGATTGCTTGTTTTGTAAGATCGCAAACCATGAGATCCCTTCCACTACGGTGTATGAAGATGATCAGGTGATCGCTTTTCAGGATATTGATCCCAAGGCACCTTTTCATGTGCTGGTAGTGCCGAAAAAACATATTTCTTCGGTCTTGGAAGTGGAAGATATGGACAAGGACTTAATGTATCATATCGTAACGGTTATACAAAAAATCGCAAAAGAGTCCGGTATTGACCAAAGCGGATTTCGAGTCGTTGTGAATACGGGAGAAGATGGAGGACAATCGGTGCAGCATCTTCATTTCCATGTATTGGGAAAACGTCTCTTAAACTGGCCGCCAGGTTAATATTGACTTTAACATAAACAAAAGGTATAATAATAAAGGCTAGCTCGGAGGGGGGGAAAATCGTGGCTGAAATTCGTGTAGGTGAAAATGAATCATTAGATAGCGCTCTCCGTCGTTTTAAGAAAAAATGCATTCGCTCTGGTGTTCTTCAGGAAATGAGAAAGAGAGAACATTACGAAAAACCAAGCGTAAAAAAGAAAAAGAAAGCGGAAGCAGCTCGCAAAAAAAAGAAGTTCAAATAAGGAGTAGGTATTCATGAGTCTGAAAGAAAGATTGATGGAAGACATGAAACTTGCGATGAAAGAGCATGATAAAGAACGCTTGTCTGTTATTCGCATGGTCAGAGCCAGTATTTTGAAGGCGGAAAAAGATACGGTAAAAACTTTAGAGGATGCAGAGGTGCTGGATATCCTAGCCAAAGAAGTAAAAATGCGCCGCGATTCCATAGAAGATTTTAAAAAAGGAAACAGACAAGATCTAGTGGATCAAGCAGAGTTTGAAATTCAAGTTTTAATGGAATATCTTCCAAAACAACTTTCCAAAGAAGAACTTGAAGTGATCATCAAAGAAGCCATTTCTGAATCAGGCGCCCAATCGATGAAAGATATGGGGAAGGTGATGGCAAAAGTAATGCCAAAGGCCAAAGGCAGAGCAGATGGCAAAGTGATCAATGAGATCGTAAAATCATTGCTGAATTAAAAAGCTGAAAAATTGACCCGGTGACGTTTCACCGGGTTTTGTCTTTTTTGGGGTATAACAAAAGAAAATAAAAAGAAAAATAAGAAAAGGAATGCTCGTAAGGAGCGGGCCGAGAAAAGTAATAATCTTAAGGAGAACGGGGAAAACAGTTTCTTTTTGAGACTATGTTTTGTATAATGATATTGGTAAAATCTATGGAAGAGACAAAGCATAGGTTTGAAAAGACAGAAAAGAGGGATTTTTGTGGAATTCAATCAATATATCGATCATACGCTGTTAAAACCGGACGCGACTTATGAAGATATCATCCGTCTTTGCGAGGAAGCAAAGAAATATCACTTTTATTCTGTTTGCGTCCATCCTTACTTTGTGCCTTTGGCAAAACAGGTGCTGCTCGATACGGATATCTCGATCTCTACGGTAGTAGGGTTTCCTTTTGGGATGAACGAAATGGAAACAAAGGCTTTTGAGATCAGAGAAGCGCTAACAAACGGAGCCGATGAGATCGATATGGTAATGAACATGGGCGCCTTTAAGTCCGGGGATTATGACCAGGTTTTTGATGAGATCTATAAAGTGTCCAGCAATATCAAAAAGGATGAAAAAATGGTCTTAAAGGTCATCATCGAAACCGGATACCTGAGTCGAGATGAGATTTTACAGGCGGCAGAGCTTTGCGTGGAAGGAAAAGCGGATTTTGTAAAAACTTCTACGGGATTTGGCCCCAGAGGCGTGACGCTAGAGGACATCTATCTGATAAAAGAAAACTTTAAGGACGACATCAAGATCAAAGCATCGGGAGGGATCGGCTCTTATCGGTTCGCAAAAGAATTGATCGAGGCGGGAGCCGATAGATTAGGAGCTTCGAAATCTGTTCTTTTGATGAAAGAAAAAGAACAGCAAGAAGGATAGGAGAAAAAATGAAAAGGAAGATAGGATATTTTTTAAAGAGATGTATTCCGATCCTCGTTTTGATTTGCATGGTATTTTCGTTTTCGGCTTTTGGAGAAGGAGAAAGCTATGGAAATACGGCAGTGATCGAAATAAAGGATGAGATCGACCGCGGCACGGCGGAATACGTGAAACGGGCCATAAACGATGCTCGGGAAGCGGAAGCAGACGCGATTTTGTTTGAGATCGATACGCCGGGAGGCGAAATCGATTCCGCGAAGGAGATCTCGAACCAGATTTTGTCGGCGGGAGTGCCTACGGTCGCTTATATCAACAAAGACGCCATGAGCGCAGGGGTGCTTCTTTCCATTTCCTGTGACAAGATCATCATGGCTCCCGGCAGTTCTATCGGTGCGGCAGAACCCAGACCGAATGATGAAAAGTATGTTTCCGCATGGACCAAAGATTTGAGTAAAGTAGCGGAAATCAACGGCCGGGATAAAAAAATAGTGGAAGCGATGGCAGACGCCAATATCGAGATCGAAGGCATTATTGAAAAAGGAAAGATATTGACCTTGACAACGGAAGAAGCGCTGGCGCTCAACTTTATTGACGGATCCGCAAGGACTATGGAAGAAGCGCTTCAATTGGCAGGATATCCCGCAAATACGCTAGATCTTTCTCCCAATCGGGTGGAACGCTTAGCGCATTTTATAACGACGCCTTTGGTATCTTCCGCTCTCTTGACCATCGGATTTATTGCCATCATAGCGGAGATCTTTATTGCCGGGTTTGGCTTGGCGGGCATTGTAGGGATCCTTTGCTTCGCCCTTTATTTCTTTGGGCATTTGATCGCGGGATTCGCGACTTATACCGTGGTGATCATTTTTATTGTGGGGATACTTTTGCTCATTGCGGAAGCTTTTATTCCGGGATTCGGCGTTTGCGGCATTACGGGGATCATTGCTATTGTAGCCAGTATCTTCATGTCGTCGGTCAGCGCGCTGCAGGCGGTGATCTCGCTTCTCTGCGCTATTATCGGCACCGGCGTGTTTTTGGCTGTGATGCTCAAGTTTTTCCCAAAGAGCAAGCTGGTGACCAGGCTGATCTTATCGGATAAAATAGGGAACAAAGAAGCGGAAAACGCTTTTGCGGAACGAAAGCATCTGGAAGGGAAAATAGGTATCGCCTATACACTATTGCGGCCGGCAGGGGTCGCGATGATCGAAGGGAAACGGTATGATGTCATCACAGAAGGTGATTTCATACAAAAAGAGGAAGAGATCGTGGTGGAAAAAGTGGAAGGCAGTAAAATCATTGTAAAGAAATCAGAGAAATAAAATACACTGTGTGTTTTGGATTTTAAATAATAATATAGGAGGAAAACAAAAGAATGTTAGAAGGGATCATATCAGGTATCATTTTCGTCGTTGTTATTATTGTCTTACTGGTGCTTTTCTTTACTTTTATACCGGTAGGATTATGGATCTCTGCACGGGCGGCAGGGGTAAAAGTGAGTATTTTGAATCTGTTCGGGATGCGGTTAAGAAGAGTAACGCCTTCCAGGATCGTGAATCCGCAGATCAAGGCGACCAAAGCCGGACTAGATCTGAGCATCAATAAACTGGAAGCCCATTATTTGGCAGGCGGGAATGTGGACAGAGTGGTCAATGCGCTGATCGCAGCACAAAGAGCGGAAATCCCGCTTACTTTTGAAAGAGCGGCAGCCATTGATCTGGCAGGTAGAAATGTGTTGGAAGCAGTACAGATGAGTGTTAATCCGAAAGTGATCGAAACACCGGTCATTGCAGCGATCTCAAAAGACGGTATTGAAGTCAGAGCAAAGGCAAGAGTTACCGTAAGAGCCAATATCGACCGTTTGGTAGGGGGTTCCGGAGAGGAAACCATTATTGCCAGAGTCGGCGAAGGGATCGTTACCACTGTCGGTTCCGCAGAGACCCACAAAGCCGTATTGGAAAATCCGGATTCCATTTCTCAGACAGTTTTGAACAAAGGGCTGGATTCCGGGACTGCTTTTGAGATTTTATCCATTGATATTGCCGACGTGGACGTAGGCAGAAACATCGGCGCACAGCTGCAGATGGATCAGGCCAACGCGGACAAACGGATTGCCCAGGCCAAAGCGGAAGAAAGAAGAGCGATGGCGGTAGCGGCAGAACAGGAAATGAAAGCAAAAGTACAGGAAATGAAAGCTTTGGTTGTAGAAGCGGAAGCAGAAGTGCCGAGAGCCATGGCAGAAGCGTTAAAAGGCGGAAAATTGGGCGTGATGGACTACTACAACATGCAGAATGTCAAAGCGGACACCACCATGCGGGACGCTATAGGACAAATCAACAGTAATGCGCAGAAACAGGAAGAAGAAATCAAGATCGATCCCAAAAAATAAGAAAAAGGGATCATGAAGGATAGATAGGATATTCTTTTATCACCTCTAATAAGGAGGAATAGTATGGATATATTTTTTGTGCTGGCGATCATTATAGCGATCGTTAATTCTGTAAACAAAGCGAAACAAAAGCAAGGAAAACAGCAGAATCCGAACCAGCAGCACAGCCAAAACAGACAATACGATCCGAATCGTCAATATAGGCAAAACAGACAGAAAAGAAAGATGGAACGGGTTTTTGATCCGGAAACAGGCCGGTTTGAGATGCGGTATGTGGAAGAGCAAGAACCGGAAACGGAAGCAAGACCGGATCTTTCTTCCGGAAAAAGAGCAGAACAAAGGCAAAGACCGCGGCCGCAGCGGAGGCAAAGCGGAGAAAGTTCGCGGGGTTTGGGCGGTTTAATGGCTGAGTTGAAGCGGCAGTATGAGGAAGAACTGGAAAAGCAAAAGAGGGCAGCGGCTGCAGAGAAAAAAGGGTATCAAAGGCCCAAGGAAAGAACCCTTGCAGAAGGGGAAAGCGCGATGCAGGGAGTATATCCTCTTGAACCGCAAACCGCTCCTTTTATGGGTGAGGCTGTTCATTCCGTAAAACAGACGGAATTGGAAGAAATACAGCCGACCGTATGGGAACACAGTGATGATGACGATTGTATGGAAGGCTCCCATATACGCGTGGAAGATGTGGGCGACCCGGAATATGATTTTGATTTGGGAAATGCGGTCAGCTTCAATAGAGAAGCTTTGATACAGGGAATCATTTTGAAAGAAATTTTAGACAAACCGAAAGCGTTAAGAAGATAAGACGAGGAATGAAAAATGCTGAAATTGATTATTTTACGACATGGAGAGACAGAATTCAATAAAGCAAAAAAGTTTCAAGGTTGGGAAAACACACCTTTGACGGAAAACGGACTGAAGCAAGTGGAAAAAGCGGCGGATCGATTAAAAAACGAAAAGATCGATGAACTCTATACCAGCCCTTTGACACGATGCGAGATTTTGGCAAAAGCGATCTCAGAAGCGATAGAAAAAGCGCAGGGCAGGCATTTGGAACCGATCCCGGATGAGGATCTGATGGAAGTGAATGTAGGTATTTTCAGCGGTATGGAGCTCACTAAGATCGAAGAGGAATATCCAAAGGAATACGGGCAGTGGATCTCTGACGCGGAAAATCTGACGTTTCCGGGGGGAGAAAGTTTAAAAACCACCCAGGAAAGAGCTGTTCGCTTTTTTCATAAAATGGAAAAGGAAAAGGACGGGAAAACCATTTGTATCGTGAGCCACGGTGTTTGGCTCAGGTGCCTTTTGGCTTATTTGCGGCAGGAATCCATTTCTTTGATGTGGCAGCAGCCGCCGCAGAAAAACACGGCCGTCAACGTGATCACCATTCGAGACAATGTGTATACCATCGAATCGGCGGGAGATATTTCTCACCTGGAGACCTTATAACAACTTAAAACAAAGAAAAGACAGGAAATTTCCTGTCTTTTTTGTTGCTTTATGAAAATAAAATAGTTTTATTCCAAATAGATGTCCGGTTTTTGATTGAAAAACAAGACGCCGACACCGCCGATCCCCAAATGCACGCCCAAAACGCAGCCGATGGTTTCCGTTAAAAAATTGTCTGTGTGAAGCCTTTCTTGCAATAATTTTTTGATGTCTTCCGCCGCTTCCGGATCGTCCGCGTGACAGATACCGATGAGCTGTTGGGGAAAGGCTTTGATCCGTTCCTCTACGATATTGGCAATGGTATGGATCATCTTTTTCCGTCCTCTGACAGCGCCGATCACCGTCAGACGTCCGTCTTCCACATCGATCAGAGGTCTTACGTCGATGATACTGCCTGCTTTTCCCACTACTTTATGGATGCGGCCGCCTTTTGTCAGCCAATCCAGATCGGAAATGACAAAGACATGCTCCACATGATCGATTAAAAACCGGATCTGCTCTGTAATCTTTTCCAAAGGATAGCCTTGTTCTGCCATTTTGGCAGCCTGCAGGGCGATCAGACCGATCCCCATGGCGCCGCTTTTGGAATCAATGACAAGCATGGTCCGCTCGGGATATTTTTTCTTCAATTCTTCGGCAACGGCAGTTGCCACGGTATAGGTACCGGAAAGAGCGGAAGAAAAGGCGAGATAGATAAAATCATGACCTTCCTTTAAACAGCGGTCAAAGATCTCATACATTTCCAAAATAGGTGTCTGAGATGTTTTTGGAACGATCCCCTGCCGCATATAGTGATAAACTTCATCGATCTGGATATCTACTCGGTCTCGGTATTCTTTGTCGTTGATGATGACGTGGAGAGGCATGATACGGATATCATATTTTTCTATGAAAGTTTTAGGCAAATCGGCGGTACTGTCAATGATGATCTTGAGCATAGAACCATTTCCTGCTTTCGTTTATTGAGATATAAAAAAGATTTTCCGCAATTATATTTTTAAAAATGTTTATGGTATTTATAAATAACAATATATCATATTTTAGGGTCAAAAAAATAGGGATATTTGTCAAATTTTTCTTTCTTTTTTTCAAAAATTTGAGAAAGAAAATCACAGCGGATTTTATTTCCGTCTTCTTTTTTACTTTTGCCGTTCATAGATTGATACAAAAGAGTGTATCGGCAAAGTGCCGAAAAGGAGAGATTCTATGGAAGAAAAACTTTCCGTGAGTGTGTTGAAAGGCATTTCCTATGCCCTGGAACTGCCGGAAGATATCGTTTTCAATATGCCGCGGATCACCATGATAGGCAATGTAAAAGCATATATCGAAAATGCGGGGGAGCTGATGAAATATACAACGGAAGAGATCCGATTCGTCCATAAGTATGCCGTTTTGAAAATACAGGGAGAATCCTTGAGGATCGAAGTGTTCAACAAAGAGGAGACCGTTCTTGCCGGAAAAATCGATCAGGTGCAGATACGGCAAAGGGGACAGGATCATGTGGACTAGCAAATGTTGGAATTTCATAAAAGGTTATGTTATGATAAGGGTAAAAGGGAGCTCCGTTGAAAATTTTTTGAATCTTTGCATAGCGCATGGCATTCCTTTGGCGGACCTATGCCGCCGGGATGTCAATGAGGTAGAATGCAGGATACCACGGAAAAATTTTGAAGAAGTCAAAACCTATGCCGCCAAATGCCGCTGCCATGTCAAGGTATTAAAAAAAAGGGATAAGGAAACCTATATAGAGGGGCTGAAACGCGGTAAGTTTGTTTTGGCAGGAATGGCATTCTTTTTTATAATGGTGCTCTATACTACCGGTTCTGTTTGGATCATTGAGCTCAAAGGACTTAACAAGGTGAAGCCGGAAGAGGTGGTCGAGATCGTAGAAGAGCTGGGATTAAAGCCCGGCGCAAGGATTAAAGAGATCGACCGAGACCATATCCAGAATCAGTTGATTTTAAAAATGGATGATCTGATATGGGCGGGGCTGAAAATAGACGGTACCCGAGCGGTTTTAGAAGTGGTAGAAAGAGAAGAAAAGCCGGGATTTGATGTAACGGTCCCCTGCGTTGTGGTGGCAAAGAAGGACGGCGTGATTGAAAATATCGTCGTATTAAGAGGCGAAGCCGCCGTAAAGGCGGGCGACAAAGTACAAAAAGGCGATGTGCTGATCGACGGATATCTGCGGACCTTATTTTATCAAAAGGTGGCCGCTTTTGTCCACGCGGACGGTTTGGTTCAGGCAAGAAGATGGTATGATATCAAAGAAACCATCCAAAAAGAAGAGTATGTAACGATCAGAACAGGAAAAGAAAAGAGAGTGCTTTGTTTTTCAAGAAAGGGAAAAGAGTTTCCATGCAAGATAGGAGAGATCCCTTTTGAAAAATACGAAGAAGAAAAAGAATATCTCCATTTTTTGAAAATGGGGGATAAGCTGCCTTTTCAGGTTTATTGGACCACCTATCATGAGATCCGTAGGGTAAAAAAAGAGGATTATTTAGAAGAAGCGATAGAAGAAGCGGTAAGAAAAAATATACCGAAAGAGGCAAAAATAACACAGATCAAAACCGTAAAAAAAGAAGAAAAAGACCATAGGATCGATTTGGAATTAAAGGTGGAAGTCATTGAGCCTATCGGCGTCAAGACAAAAATGACGGAAGAATATAAAAATCGGTATATAAATGACATTATGGAAAAAGAAAACAAAAGAAAACAGACGGAAGAGAAAATAAATTGACAATTTCGGAGTTTTTATTATAGTTAAAGTTGGTATAGAAGTTGATACGAAATCGGAACGAACGGCATCGTTTGATAAAAATGGTATTGCGGAAAACCGGGAGGGAATATTTTACTACATGGCAGAAAGAAAAATGAAAGTGAACAGTATGGAGAATTTACCCGGACTGTTTGGACAATTTGATGAAAATATAAAGTGGATCCAGGAATCTTTTCAGGTGAAAATCATGGCAAGAGATGGGGAAATCACCATTTCGGGAGAAGAAGAAGGGGTAGAGAAAGCAGAACGGCTGATCGATCAATTGCTGGGCATTTTGGAAAGAGATGCGGTGTTGACGGAACAGCAGGTAAAGTATGCTATCGATACGGTCCAATCCGGTTCCAATGTAAATTTATCCAGCTTGAATGATGAAGTGGTCTGTGTCACTGCCAGAGGAAAACAGATCAAGGCAAAAACCATAGGACAGAAAAAGTATATCAAAGCCATGAAGGATAACTTGATCGTGTTTGGTATCGGTCCGGCGGGCACCGGTAAAACGTATCTTGCCGTAGCGGAAGCGGTGGCAGAGTATAAAGCGAAAAAAGTAACCCGCATTATCTTGACCAGACCTGCCGTGGAGGCGGGAGAAAGACTGGGCTTTTTGCCGGGAGATCTGCAAAGTAAAGTAGATCCCTATCTAAGACCTTTATACGACGCTCTTTATGAAATGCTGGGCGTGGAAACCTACAATAATTTAAAAGAAAAAGGGGTCATTGAAGTGGTGCCCCTGGCGTATATGCGCGGCAGAACATTGGATGACGCTTTTATTATTTTGGACGAAGCGCAGAACACTACTCCGGAACAGATGAAAATGTTTTTGACACGTATGGGCTTTCAATCTAAAATAGTAGTAACCGGGGATATTACCCAGATCGATCTGCCGATGGGTAAAATGTCCGGACTAAAAAAAGTGCAGCATATTTTAAAAGGGATACAAGGGATCGAATTCCATTATTTTTCAGAGAAAGATGTAGTAAGGCATTCTTTGGTGCAAAAGATCATCAAAGCATATGACCGTTACGAAAAAGGGGAAATGGACTAATGGCTTTTAAAAAAGAGTCTGCGAATGAAACTCTTTTGCCGAAAAAAACAAAGAATAAACGTTTGCCCAAGAACTATAGAATGAGGCGAGTCTTGATCATAACCGTTTCTTTTCTTTTGATCGTACTTTTGGTCGCGTATGGAGAATTTTCAAAACGATATTCTTTAAAAGAAGGGGAAATCGCGGAGATCACCATCCATGCGCCCAAAGACGTGGAAAACCGATTGGCTACGGAAAAATTGAAACAAGAAGTGGCAAATCGGGTGGACGATGTTTATGAGCGGGACGAAAATGTTTCTGTTGCGGAAAAAGAAGAGTTGGCGGATATTTTTAATAAGATACGTTATATCAGGGCGGAAGAAGGTTTGTCTACAGATGAAAAGCTGGCAAAACTGCAGGAAACACTTCCGTTCCAGTTGACGCTGGAAAGTTATCGGGCCTCTTTGGATGCCACGACACAGCAGTTTACGGACCTGGAATATCAGGTGGTCAAAATGCTGGATACGGCACTGGAAATGGGATTTAAGGAAGCGGATATGGACAGTGTGAAAGCAGACATGTCCCAAACGATTCAAAAAATGAAGTTCTCTTTATATGTGAGAACGTTGGCGGAAGATATTTTATTTGGCGTAATGAAACCGAATATCATCTATAATGAATCCCTGACGCAGCAGAACAAAGCCCAGGCAACCAGCCAGGTTTCTCCGGTGATCATCCAAAAAGGTTCTGTGATCGTGGAAAAAGGGTCTACCATCACAGATGAGCAGATCGCTGTTTTGGAAGACCTGGACATGCTTTTGGTGAAGGATAATTACCAGGTCTATAAAATTATTTTTTATATTGCTTTTGTTGCGATCATTTATGGGGTGGCAGGATTATATCTGTATATCTTCAAACGGGAGATCTACAGGAGCACCAGGTATATACTGCTTTTGAACGTGGTCGTGGTCATGACCCTTCTTTTGGCAAGGATCTTTGCCGATATCAGCATTTATTCCGTTCATATGGCCATGACTTTGGGAATGATGCTCTTGGGGATCTTGATGAATTCTTCCATGGCGATTGTTTTAAGTATTTTTATGGGTCTTTTGGTAGGTGTGGTGGCAGTGGACAATATATATATATTGAGCCAGTGTTTACTCAGCAGTATCGTAGGGGTCATGGCGATCAATCGGACCACTCAGCGTTCTAAAATGACCAATGCGGGAATGATCCTGGCAGGGTTCAATGCGGTATTGACCGGTATTTTACAAGGCTTGCAGGGAGAAGTCTTTTTGGATATTTTGCAAAGGAGCTTGATCAGCGGGGTCAGCGGATTCGCGGCGGCGATCTTTTTGATCGGGGTCTTGCCTTTCTTTGAAAATTGGTTCAATATCACCACTTCTTTTAAACTGCTGGAACTGGCAAATCCCAATCATCCGCTGCTAAAGAAACTGATGATGGAAGCGCCGGGAACGTATCACCACAGTGTTTTGGTGGCGAATTTGGCGGAAGCGGCCGCCGGCGCTGTTCATGGGAATGAAATGCTGGCCAGAGTAGGGGCTTATTATCATGATATCGGCAAGATGAAACGGCCGGGACAGTTTGTGGAAAATCAACTGGGCGGGCCCAATCCGCATAATAAGTATACACCGGCTTTGTCTACGCTGATCATTTCTTCTCATGTAAAAGACGGCTTGGAATACGCGAAACAGTACCGTCTGCCGGAAGAGATCTGCGATATTATCCGGGAACATCATGGGGACAGTTTGTTGGTATATTTTTATCACAAAGCAAAAGAACTGGATCCGGACAAAGAGATACCGGAAGAAAATTTCCGTTATGAAGGGCCCAAGCCGCAAACCAAAGAGGCGGCGTTGATCATGCTGGCGGATTCCGTGGAAGCGGCTACCCGCGCTATGAGTGATCCCACCAAGGGTAAAATCGACGGATTGACCAGAAAGATCATCAAAGGGAAATTAAATGACGGACAGCTGGATGAATGCGATATCACTCTAAAAGATTTAGATGAGATCGCAAAATCTTTCAGCAAAGTTTTGGAAGGGATCTATCATTCCAGGATCGAGTATCCCAGTGAAGATGAAGTAAAGAAAGACAGAGGGTAAAATGGAAGTTTATATTGATTCTACAGTAGAGAATTTTGAGGAAAAAGGGAAAGAATGGGAAAAGCTCCTTCTTTCCCTTTGTGAATTGACTGTAAGAGAAGAATTGAAAACAGCGGAAATAAACGAAGAGGATCTAGAAGAGCTGGAAGAAAGGCTCGAAGTGTCTGTTTTGGTAACGGATAATAAAGGGATACGGGAGATCAATCAAAAACACAGAGGAATAGACAGTCCCACCGATGTGCTTTCTTTTCCCATGTATGAAGGGAAAGAAGAGCTGCTGCGGGAAATAGAATATGAAGAAAATGTTCCTTTGGGGGATATTGTGATCTCTTTGGATAAAGTAAAAGAGCAGGCCAAGGAATACGGACACAGCGAAAGGCGGGAATTCGGCTATTTGCTGGTGCATGGGCTGCTGCATCTGTTTGGGTACGACCACATGGAAGAAACAGAAAAAGAAGTTATGCGGAAAAGAGAAGAAGAGCTTTTGAATAAACTTTCCCTGACCAGGGACTAAGGCTAGAGGGATGGTTATGATGTGGATGAAAAAGCTGGGAAAAAGTTTTTATCACGCTTTGGAAGGGCTGAAGTATGCGGTAAAAACGCAAAGGAATATCAGGATCCATATAGTGATGGCGGCTTTGGCGATCATTTTGGCCAAATTGTTCCATTGTTCCAATACGGAGCTTGGTTTGATCGTGCTTGCCATAGGACTTGTTATTGTGACGGAACTGATCAATACCGCCATTGAAAAGACCATAGACATTATCACGCTGGAATTCCATCCTTTGGCAAAGATCGCCAAGGATGTTGCGGCGGGAGCGGTTTTGTTCTCTGCCGTTATCTCTGTTATCATCGCAATTGTAGTTTTTTATGATAAAATCATCAATCTGTTATTTTAAGGAGAAGACATGAAAATGAAGCAAAAAGAAAAAAACGGATACTCCATCATAAAGAAAATCAGTGTTGCATTGGTAGGGATCTTTACTTTGACATTGGTGTTGGGCGGCTGTACGCCGGCAAAGCAGGATGAGCAGACGGCAGAAGAGGAAGAACCGCCTATCGTTGTAGAAGAAGAGGAAGAAAAAGACACCAGAGTCATCAATCCTTTAACGGGAACGTTAACAGAAGAAGAAAATGTGGCAAGGCGGCCGTTGGCAGTCGTCGTGGAAAATACAAAATCAGCCAGACCCCAATCCGGTATGAGCAAAGCGGATGTGGTATATGAAATATCGGCAGAAGGCGGCATCACGCGTTTTGTTTGTATCTTTTTAGAAAACGAAGCGGATAAGATCGGGCCGGTCAGAAGCGCCAGACGGTATCTTTTGAACTTGGCAATGGAGTATCATCCGGTCATCGCGCATATCGGCGGCAGCCCGGAAGCTTGGT
>JAEEYS010000129.1 GCA_016288255.1 Bacillota bacterium | reverse complement strand
GGAACCTTTGGCAAGGGGATCATACCGTATCTTCTTGTGATGGGTGCCGTGTGTGGGTTGGTTTTTGTGGAACCGGACCTTTCCACGACTGTGATCATTGCTTTGGTCGCTATCATTTTGATTTTTTTGGGCGGTGCTAAATGGAGACATTTGATCATTATCGGGATATTGGGTTTGGCTTTTGTAACGGTTGCCATTATTTTGGAACCGTATCGGCTGCAGAGGCTGCTGATTTTTCGTAACCCATGGTCGGACCCTTTGGATGCCGGTTATCAGATCATTCAGTCACTTTTGGCGATTGGATCCGGCGGCGTCTTTGGCGTAGGATTGGGTCAGAGCAGGCAAAAATGGTTCTATATCCCGGAACCGCATACAGACTTTATCTTTTCCATCATCGGAGAGGAATTCGGCTTGATTGGCTGCGTTTTTGTCATTGTATTGTTTTTGTTTTTCATCTGGAGAGGGTATAAAATCGCTTTGAATGCAAAAGATACGGTGGGCACATTGATGGCCGCGGGGATCACAACATATATCGGATTTCAAGCGATCGTCAATATTGCTGTTGTATCCGCGTCTATTCCCAATACGGGACTTCCGCTGCCTTTCATCAGTTATGGCTCTACCTCGCTTTTGGTAACCATGGCGGCGGTAGGGATATTACTCAATATTTCAAGGTATACAAAAGAGACATAAAAGCCCGGATAGAAGAAGTTATGCTATCCAGGCTTTTTTATTTGAGAACGATATGTTTTTATTTGTACTATGACCTTGTATCGTTCCGGGAAACAGCTCAAAGGAAAGTAAAAAAGACAGAAAAAAACCATCGGATAAAGATCCGATGGTTTTTTATTTACTTCTTTTAGAAAATTACTGATTAAATGTCTTCGAGCATATCTGGTGCTACTGTTGTCAGACAATCTGTAATTTCTTCGTCTTCTGCCTGGCTTGCTGTTGCCATACTTACTAATAAAGTAACGATAACAGAAACAACGAATGCCGGCGGTCCACCATACATGAACTGTAAGGATGGCATAAACTGGAATGCCATAGCGGTAATCAAACCAGCTAATACACCGCAGAGAGCACCAATACCAGTTGTTTTCTTATACCACAGGGATACCATGATTGGCGGCCCAATAGAACAACCAACCCCAGCCCAAGCAAATAGGGACAGAACCAAGATACCTGCAGGTGCAAAGAAAGTACCAATCATTGCGATAGCTGCTACAACAACAACCGTAATTCTGTTAACTTTCAATACAAAGGCTGTATCCAATGGTTTTCCTTTGTTGATAATATTTTCCCAGAAGTCACGCACCACTGTTGACGATACAACAAGGAGCATGGAGTCGATGGTTGACATGATAGCAGCGAAAATAGCTGCATAGATTAACCCTAAGATGATTTGGTTCGGGATTAATTTGTTAGCCATCTGATAGTAAATCAATTCGCTATTGCCATCTGGCAACATAGCTGGATCTGTAAAGATTACTCTACCAAAGAAACCAACGATAACTGCACCGTATGTTACGATGGAGTCGAAAATAACGGTCATCAAACCAGCTTTTCTGATTTCTTTTCTGTTCTTAACAGATAAGTAACGAGTAATGATGTGTGGGTTCCCGCCAGAACCTAATGCGGAGAAGCCCATACCAATTGCATAGAATACACCCATGGAACCGATCGGTAACAACATATCAGGATTGATGGTGCTGATAGCGTTCATAGCGTTTGTGAATCCACCTGCATTGGTGATAGCCAAAACAGGCATTAAGATCATAGCGCCTAACATCAAGATCCCTTGGATAACGTCGGTCCATACAACTGCAACGTAACCACCGGCAAAGGTGTAAATAGTAACGATAATAGCAGAAACGATAACTGCCGGTGCAAACGGCCATCCCATAACGCTCTGGATGGTGAAGCTCATACCTTTAAACTGAGCTACCAAGTAAGAAATCATGAATAATACGATGATGGTAGCAGTTACAGCCTGCAAAGTAGAACCCATTTTTTTGAAACGTTGTTTGTAATAATCCGGAATGGTCATTACATTTTTGTGTCCTGCAAAGTTTCTGATTCTTGGAGACATTACAAGATACATGTTTAAAGATTCAATCATAACAATACCCATAGATACCCAGTGGAACTGGAGACCTACCAAAAATGCAGAACCTGCGTGCGCAACCATGGTACCTGCACTATTACTACTAGCTGCTGCGCTAAGCGCTGTACCCAGCCATCCAATGTTTCTACCACCGATAATAAAGTCTTCTTGGCTTTTAACTGTTTTGGAAGACATTACTGAGATAACAAACAATGCGACGACATAAATAACGAATACAACGATAACGACGGCATTACTACCCATTGCCATTATTTGTCATCTCCCTTCAATTTTGCCTTTTCTTCGTCTTCTTTTTTCCATTTAGCGCCGAGCCAGAAATACATAGCAAAACCGTAGATCCAGATGCAAATGAAAGAACCGAAGAACATAAACCATTGTACTCCGTAACCACCCACTAATAAAAACCTCCTTTTAAATTAGAAAGTTAAAAAACGCTATCCCCCTTTCTTATTTTGATATTTATAAAAATAAAAAAATAAAATTCACTGGAAAGAATAATATAGCTTTTGCCATGTGGAAAGGCTCATATGGAGATTTGTCAAAGATCTCAAAAAATATAATTATTATGATACTCTATATCACAATAACTTATTTTTATAAACAAATGCTTTTTCTATTATAATAATGAATATGACAACAGATGTCAATTTATTTTTTATGAATCTGTGCAAAAAGACGTGCAAAATCAAGTCAGTTACGCCTGTTCTTTTTGTTCTTCTGTTTCTGCGACCTGTTCTTTTTGTTCTTCTGTTTCTGCGACCTGTTCTTTTTGTTCTTTTCTTTCGTTTCTTCTTTGTTTTATTGCTTGGAATAAACCTTGCTGCTGCGGATCTTCCGAATATTTTTTGATTTCTTCTTCTGTAAATTGAGACAGATATTCCTGCGCTTTATTCCTGTAGTAGTTCGGATATTCATAATTCATTGCTCTATTATAATACCGAACAGCCAGATCCGGCATTTTCATTCTCTCAAAAAAGAGACCCATGAGGCAATTTTCCTGCATCATACGATATTCACCCGTCATACGGTAGGTAGAAAAGTTAGCGCCATACTTTACCTGAGAGTGGATTCTTCTCTGTGTTCCTTCGATCAACGCTTCCGCAGCGTCTTTGTCTTTTAAGGCCAACTCTGCAATCGCCATAGCAATATAATGGGAATAATATAATTCCGGTTTTTTTGAAAAACGATCGAATTCGATGGTGTGCAGAAGATCCTGTCTGGCATCGGCCAGTCTTTTGTTCATGAAAATATTGTTCAAAGCGCGAAGACCGTAAGCATAGCTGTTGATGTCTCTTCTGTTTTTGGTCATGGTAAATTTATCCAGATATTCCATAGACTCTTTAAAGTTGCCATTACGATGATAGCAGGTGGCAATATCCAAAATACGCAAATTTTCTTTTTCGGGTTTTAATGTTTTGGATTCGATTTCTTTTTTTGCAAATTTGATAGCGTCTTGGAATTTACATTCGTTGATATATTCTAAGATTGGATCATTTTTTCCTGCAGCGGGCATCAGCGTCCACAAGACGGACAGCCCGATGATGATAGCGATCCCAATGATGGATATGGGAGACATAGGGTCAACTCCTTTTCTGGATAATCATATATTAACTCTATTGTAACGAGTTTTGTCAAAAAAAGCAATTGAAAGATGAAATGCTCTTTAAGAAGGTGCGGAACGAAATAGACTAACTCAATCAAGACAGCGTGTATGGAAATGCTTTTAGGCGGTGTTTTGGGTCAGGCAAAAATGCACGTTTTAAAAGGCAAAGCATAAGATAAAGCAGTTGTAGAGGAAAGAAAAGGACGGCAGAAGAAAACTGCTTTAAAGGAGTGCGGCAATGGCTACGGTGGGGAAAAGAATACATTTGATAGGGATCGGCGGAACGGGAATGAGCTCTCTTGCGGAAATTTTGCTGCAAAAAGGATACCGGGTATCCGGATCGGACAAAAAAGAGACGGAAACCACAAAAAAACTGCGGGAAAAAGGCGCTGTTGTTTTTATAGGACACCGTAAAGAGCAGGTTTTGGGGGCGGAGCTGGGTGTTGTTTCTTCCGCGATCCCTTCTAATAACGCGGAGCTGACGGAATTACAAAAAAACGATATTCCCGTGATCAGCAGAATGGATATGCTGAATGAGCTGATAAAAGACAAGAAAAAAATCGGCGTGGCGGGGACCCACGGAAAGACAACGACTTCCGCTTTGATCGCTTTGATGATGGAAAAAGGAGGATTGGATCCTACGGTCATGATAGGGGGAAAATTAAAGGGACCGCAGGAAAACGCAAGAGCGGGAGAGGGAGAATTCGCGGTCGCGGAGATGGATGAAAGCGACGGTTCTTTTTTGAAAGTATGCTCGGATTATGCGGTGGTGACCAATGTGGACAATGATCACCTGGATTTTTACGGTACCATGGAAAACATGGAAAATCAATTCAAAATGTTCTGCAGTCATGTAAAAAACGAGGGTATGGTTTTTTTGAATCAAGATGACAAAAGGTCCCGGGAGATAGAAAAATATCTGACAAAAATCCATAAGCCACATGAGACCTACGGAATAGAACAAGAGGCGGATTGGGCAGCCAAAAACATCTGCCGCAAAAATTTTGGGAATACTTTTGCGCTCTGGTATCAGGGGGATTTTATGGGAGACATGGAAATAAAGATCCCGGGGATTCATAACATTTATAACGCACTGGCCGGCATCGGCGCTGCTTATAGGCTAGGCATTCCTTTAGAGACGATCAAGGAGGCGCTAAAGGCGTTTGAAGGCGTAAAAAGAAGATTTGAAATACTGTATCAAGGGGAAATCAAAAAAGGAGCGCCTAAGGTCGTTATTGCGGATGATTACGCGCATCACCCGACGGAGATCAGGTGCGCTTTAAAAACGGCGAAAGAATATCATGCGGGAAAGATCATTGCGGTGTTCCAACCCCACAGATATTCCAGAACACTGCAGCTAAAAGATGCTTTTTCCAAAGCTTTTCTTGGCGCGGACGTGGTGCTGGTGACGGATATTTACGGGGCGGGAGAAAGGAAAATTTGCGGTGTTTCGGGGGAGATGATCGCGGACGGGATACAGGAAGCGGGATACGCGAAAGTATTTTATATCAGCAATAAAAACGATATTTACCCTTTTTTGCTGCAAGAGCTGAGCCCCGGCGATCTGGTGATGACCATTGGAGCCGGCAGCATTTGTGAGATTTCCCGCCGATTGGCAAAAACACTAAAAGAGAAAGAGGAGGATTTTTGTGAGTGATTTTTTGATTTGTGGGGGAACTCCTTTGGAAGGAAGTATTCAAATACACGGCGCCAAAAACGCGGCTTTGCCGATCTTGGCGGCTTCTGTTTTGCATCAGGGAGTGTCCGTATTGGAAAACATGCCTGACCTGAAAGATATAGAGACCATGCTCCGCATTCTAAAAGAGCTGGGCACGGAGGTAAAGACAGAAGAAAATCACAAGGGGAGAGCGGTTTTTGTGGATACTTCCGGCATGACAAAGCCGAGGGTCCCTTCTCATTTGGTGAAAGAAGTGAGATCGTCTATTTTTTTGATCGGCCCTATTTTGGCGACATTGGGACAGGTAGATATTGAATTTCCGGGCGGCTGTGAGATCGGGAAAAGACCGATCGATCTGCACTTAAAGGGGCTTCGTGCGCTTGGCGCCGAGATCACGGAAGAGGACGGCTTAATCCACGCGGCGGCAAAAGAGCTGATCGGGACGGAAATTTTGCTGGATTATCCCAGTGTGGGCGCCACGGAAAATATTATGATGGCGGCGGTGAAAGCGAAAGGGACAACGGTGATCCGCAACGCGGCAAGAGAACCGGAGATCGTTGATCTGGAAAGATATCTACATAGGATGGGCGCAAAGATTTCCGGAGCCGGTACTGATACCGTTACGATACAGGGAACGGCGTTTTTGAGAAAACACGTAAAGCATACCATCATGGCCGATCGGATCGTGGCCGGCACAATGCTTGCGGCGGGAGCTATCACCGGCGGCGAGGTGATGGTAAAAGGTGCGGAAGAGGAGACCTTGCTTCCGGTTTTGAAATGCTTGACACAGGCGGGCTGTCAGATAAAGACAGAGAACGAAGGGCTCTTTCTTTCCGCAAAAAATAGGATTCTCAGGAAAATACCGCATCTTGTCACGCTGCCTTATCCGGGATTTCCCACGGACATGCAGCCGCAGATCTGCACTTTTCTTTCTTTGTGTCAAGGCAGATCCACAGTGGAAGAAACGATTTTTGAAAATCGGTTTGAGTACAGCAAAGAATTGAATAAAATGGGCGCGAATATCAAGATACGGGAAAACACTGCCGTTATCGAAGGGGTGGAAGCCTTGCGGGGGGCGAGAGTGAAAGCAAAGGATCTGAGAGGCGGCGCGGCGCTGGTTTTGGCAGGCCTTGCGGCGGAAGGCATGACTACGGTGGAGGAAATCAAACATATCGAAAGAGGATACGAAAGGCTGGAAAGAATGCTGAAAAATCTGGGAGCGAACATAGAACGGGTAGGAAGAATCACTGAGCGGTCAGGAAATGAATAAAAAAATGTAAAAACTCTATCAAATAG